>JAFZEB010000065.1 GCA_017560855.1 Ruminiclostridium sp. | reverse complement strand
GAACTGGGGCACCTCGAAATGATCGCAGCCATCGTCCACCAGCTTACCCGGAATCTCACCGATGACCAGATCGAGAAGAATCCCAATTTCGCCGCCTATTTCGTGGACCACACCACCGGGGTCTTCCCCACGGCGGCCTCGGGCTTCCCCTGGACTGCTGCCTCCATGCAGGTGAAGGGGGACCCCATCTGTGACCTGACCGAGGACCTGGCCGCCGAACAGAAGGCACGGGTGACCTATGACAACATCCTTCGCCTGGCCAAGGATGACCCGGATGTCACCGATGTCATTCGCTTCCTGCGGGAGCGGGAGATCGTCCACTTCCAGCGGTTTGGCAGTGCCCTCCAGATGGTTCGGGATCAGCTGGACCAGAAGAATGTCTACTATACCAACCCTGCCTTCGACAAATAAGAAAAGTGCCCTCGGAACATCAGTTCCGAGGGCATTTTAGCCTGTCGAAAAAGGCAAAGCCTTTTCCGACATATGGGATTGCGGCCTGTTGCAGCGCACGAGCTGTGCGCTATAGGCGCACAGTCGCACGTTTACAGGCCGAGAAGTGTTTTCTGGCACGCACATGTCGCGCCAGAAAACGTACTTCACTTTATTTCGCCGTTGCGACGGCGAAACTCTACGAGGTTTTTTGACATTCTGAAGAACCCTCGGAACATCAGTTCCGAGGGCTTTTGTCGTATACCAGGGACAGCAGACCCTTCTCCTTGTCCCATGTGCAGTCGGCCAGTACGGCTCCTGCCGCCCGATGTCTGGCTTCCAGGGTGGCATCGGGGTCTTCCAGGGTGGTCAGGCTTTGGCGGAGCCGTACTTCTGTCTGAGGCTGGGAATCATCCTGCTGTGCGATTTTTCGGCGAAGCAGGTCTGCCTGCGAGGATAGGTCATCCTTGTGGGTTTTGTATTCCTCCGGGGTCTCTGCCCCGCAGAGAAAGGCCTCCCGCAGTCTATGCAGTTTCCGCTCTACCGCCGCAAGCTCCTGGGAGAGGGAGTCGATTTCCTTGGATGGAATGACCTGGATGACGAAGGTTGTTGCGCAGAAGGCATCCCTGCGCAGCTGTGCCAGAAAGGCCTCATCCAGGAGCCGGACCGGTACATGCTGAGAAGTCTTGCACTTCCCCTTGGCGTATCCTCCGCACTTCATGTAGTGGGGATGGGAGAAAATCAGCTTTCTCCCGCAGGTGCCGCACCGGACCAGACCGGCCAGCCAGTGTTTTCGCTCCTCAGCAGGGCGGGCGTGCCTGCCGAATCGAACTGCATTGGCTTGCAGACGATGCTGCGCAGCCTGGAAGGTCTCCGGGTCTATCAGGGGCGGATGCTCTCCTGGTGCCACCAGAGGGGTGCCATCCTGGGGTGTCCAGCGAAGCAAACCCACGTAGACCGGGTTTTCCAGAATGTACTTTACCTGGCGGGTGTCCATGGGGTTGCCCCGGTGGGTGAGGATACCTGCCTGCTGGCTCCACCGGGCGATCTTTGCCATGGAATCTCCCGACAGATATCGCCGAAAGATATCCTGTACGATTTTGGCTTCCTGGGCAACGGGGACCAACTGATGGTCAGACACCCGGTACCCGAAAGGCGGGGCGGTCTGGAACTCTCCCCGTCGGGCTTTTTCCGTCATGCCCTTTCGGACTTCCTCGGCCAGGTTCAGGGAATAGTATTCCGCCATGGCCTCCAGCATGGCTTCCAGAATGAGGCTCATGCGGTCGTCTTCCAGGTGCTCGGTGATGCTCACCACCTGGACTCCGCACTGGCGGCGGAGCATGGATTTGTACACGATGCTGTCCTCACGGTTTCGGGCGAACCGGTCGAACTTGTGGACCAGGATGACCGAAAAGGGAGGGGGCTTTTGTTTGGCGGCGGCGATCATGGCCATGAAGGCGGGGCGGGTCTCGGCTCTGCGCCCGGAGATGCCGGCGTCTATGTAGATGTGTTTCGGGGCGAGTCTCATTCCATGCTGGCTGGCGTAGTGGGTCAGGGCTCGCTTTTGGGCCTCTGGGGAGTATTCCGTCTGGTCCTCGGTAGAGACCCGGATATAGCAGGCGGCGATGGTTTCCACAGGCATCCTCCTCTCACGGCAGTATATGCGGGAAAGGGTGGTGCATAGGATAGGTGGGAGGTGGTACCCATGGGAGAAAACTTGCTCATCGCATTGGTCACCGGGGGTGTGACTCTGATGGTTTGTTTGATCAATAACTTCCTCCAGCAGAGCAAAACACGAGCGTTGCTGGAATATAAGCTCAACGATTTGACCCAGCGGGTGAACAAGCACAACGATCTGTTGGAGCGGACCTATCGTCTGGAGGAACAAAGCAAAGAACTCACCCGGCGTCTTGACCGACTGGAGGGGAAGGAGGACTGCGGTTGCTGAAGAGGGAAATCCGAGTGGAGAGTTATGTCCAGAGAAATGAGCAAAAGATTCCTGTCGAAGATTTGCTTCCCCAACAACGGGAGGCATTCGCTATCTGGCTGAAAGAGACCTACCTGAACGAACTCTTCCGAGGGAAAGGGCAAGTGGCTGCAGAAAAAGAAAAGACCTGAATGCGTTTGCATTCAGGTCTTTTGGCGGAGAAGGAGGGATTTGAACCCTCGCGACGCTCAACACGCCCTACTCCCTTAGCAGGGGAGCCCCTTCGGCCTCTTGGGTACTTCTCCAGGTCCGAAAATTATAAAAAATATAAAGTGGCGGAGAGAGTGGGATTCGAACCCACGGCCCTTTCGGGTCACTGGTTTTCAAGACCAGCTCCTTAAACCGCTCGGACATCTCTCCGTATGCCTCGGTTAGATGCGAGAATTATGATACCATATCTGCCTTGAAATGTCAACTGGATTTCCAGAAAAAATCCGGAAGATCTTTCGGTGCCAGATCCCCGATGTCCAGAAATCAAACCCAGAAAGCATAGCATGGGTAAGAATCGTTCGACATTCTCTGGGGGAGAATGGGGATAAGATCAGATATTTCCGATGGTTCGGAAGAACACTGTCCGGTTTGGTCGAAGAAGGTCGAGCGAAAAACCTTTCCATTCCTGGGGTTTGCCGTTACAATGTGGAGGAAAAGGTTACAAAATGAAACTATTTTGCGAGAGGAGCTAGTTATGCGGCAGATCATGCTTGGAGAGGTCGATTTGACCGACGGGGCCGGACGGGCCCTTACGTGCAGCTATTTTCTTTTGGTTCGGGAGATCCCGCCACCGGTGGCGGGGGAGAGCTACGGCATAGGGATTTCGGTAGATCAAACCGGAGAGCGGGAGGAGATCTGGGACATCACAGTGAGCGACCAAAGGATCCTGTCCCTGGCTGCCCTGGTGATGGAGGGGAGGGTCACCCCATGCACCCTGCGGGATGTGGTGGACGACTGGCTTTGACACGGGACGGGACCCGCCAGCATAGGCTGATACAGAAAACATCCAGCGGGGAGGAAGCTTATGTCAGCCACAAAACAACGAATAGAGTTTTTTCTTGGGGCCAATTCCGCCGAGGGATTTGTCTCTTTGTATGACCAGTGGGTGGACCAGAAAACCATCCAGGCTTTTTATGTGATCAAAGGAGGGGCCGGGTGCGGGAAGTCCACCCTTATGGGCCGGGTAGCTGCCCGGATGGAGCAGGAAGGGTATGAGGTGGAATACATCCGCTGCTCCGGGGACCCGGATTCGCTGGACGGCATCCGCATTCCTGAAAAGGGAGTGGCTATGGTGGATGGCACCTCGCCCCATACCATTGACCCGGCCTATACCGGAGCCACCGGTCATTACATCGATCTGGGGGCGGGTTATGACCGAAAGGCCCTTTCCGACCTTCGGGAGGAGATCGTGACTGCTGTCCGGGCCTATCAGGCCTGCTATCCGGCTGCTTATCGGCGCATCCAAAGTGCAAAAGAGAGTTGGGACAGGGGCCGCAAACCTTTGCGAACCCAAGAGACCCTGGAAAAAACAGCCAAGCGGGCAGAGACCATCCTGAAACGGGAACTGAAGGGGACCCGGGAGGGGAGAGGAACCACCTGCCGCCGGTTTCTGGGCGGGATCACCTGCCGAGGGGAGCTCTTTCTGGAGGGGACGGTCCAAACCCTCTGCCGGGAGGGGTATTGGATTCGGGACGACTATGGGCTTGCAGGTGATCTGCTGGCCTGTCTGGAACAGGGATTCCTGGAGCGGGGATATGATGTGATCTCTTGCCCCAGTGAGATAGACCCTGGCAGATTGGCCCATTTGCTGGTTCCGGACCGAGCTCTGGCTTTTGTAACAGAAAAGGTTGCCGGGGCAGAGTTCCGCACCATCCGCACCGAGAGCTTGGTGGAAAAGGAGGCTTTGCAGGAGGGGAAAAGCTTCCTTCGCCTTTCGGACCGGGTGGCAGAAGAACTCATGAAAGAGGGGATGGAGCACTTGGCCCGGGCCAAGGAGAACCACGATACATTGGAACAGCTCTATCACCCCTATGTGGACTTTTCTCTGGCAGAGGAGATGGCAGAGAGGATCACCCGGGAGATCCTGGATCTTCCTGACACAGTATCCTGAGAAGCTCTTGCCCTCTTTCCTCCAACGTGATAGAATAGCCTATCATTTGTTTGAAAGAAAGGGGGCAGACCTGTGGAAGCTCTGTCTATAGCAGAACTGGGGATCCTGGATTGGATCGCACAGCACTGCCACACGGCTTGGATGGATGTGCTCATGCCGGCCATCACCCATCTGGGAGATAAGGGGTATATCTGGATCGCTCTGGGCGTTGCCATCCTGTTTCTTTCTAAGCAGGAGCGGGCCACAGGTGCCCAGGTCCTGCTGGCCTTGATTTTGAGTCTGGTCATCTGCAACATGCTTCTAAAAAATGCGGTGGACCGCATTCGTCCCTGTGACTTAAAACCGGTGACCGACCTGCTCATCCACCGGCCCCACGATCCGTCCTTCCCCTCGGGACACACCTCGGCCTCTTTTGCGGCGGCGGTGGTGCTGATCCTGAACAAGTGGAAGGGACGATGGGCGGCTTTGGTCCTGGCGGTGGTCATTGCGTTCTCCCGGCTCTATCTCTATGTTCACTTTCCCACAGATGTGTTGGGCGGCGTGTTGGTGGGCGCTTTCTGTGCCTGGCTGTCGGTCGCCCTTTGGAGGAAGTGGATCGGCAAGGTGAAACCATTTTCTTTGCTCAGTCAACACAGGTAAAAAGCTCGAGTCCCACGGGACTCGAGCTTTTTGATGTTTATTTGCCCAGAGCGGCGTTCTTCTCGCAGGCGGAGATGACCGCATCCATAAAGGCGGCGTGGACCCCACGCTGTTCCAGAGTTCGGACCCCCTGGATGGTGGAGCCGCCGGGGCTGCACACCTCGTTCTTCAGCTGAGCGGGATGTTTGCCGGACTCCAGGACCATCTGGGCGGCACCCAGGAGGGTCTGGGCGGCGTATTTCACCGCATCAGGACGGGGGAGACCACAGGCCACGCCGCCGTCAGCGATGGCGTCGATGACCATATAGACGAAAGCGGGACCGCAGCCGGAGACCGATGCGCCCACATCCATGAGGGATTCTTCCAGTCGGCAGAGCTGACCGGCCTTGCCCATGACCCGGAGGAAGCCCTCCAGGACCTCAGGGGTGACAGCAGCGCTGGTTTCATAGAGGACCACGCCCTGGCCCACAGCCACGGGGGTGTTGGGCATGATGCGGATGATGGGGCAGTCTATGCCGGCCATCTCCTGGATCTGACTGATGGTGAGACCTGCTGCCATGGAGACCAGAATGGGGGCTTCGGAGCGGGTGGCCAGGTCTGCTTTGATGCTCTCCAGCATACCGCCCATGAGATGGGGCTTGACACCCAGGAAAAGGTAGCGGCTCTCCAGAGCGGCCTCATGGTTGGAGCCTGCGGTGAAGCCCAGCTCCTGGGCCAGCTCCTGGGCCTTTTCCAGGCTCTTGTCAGAGAGGATGCCGTCCTTCAGGGTCTGGCTGACAGCCCGGGCGATGGCACCGCCCATGTTGCCGGTGCCGATGAGGCCGAAGGTATATTTCATGGAAATCACTCCTGTTCTTTTGGTATGGAATATAGTGCCATTGTATCACAGAAAACCTATGACAGGCAAGGGAAATAGCAGGGGAAGCGATGGTTTTTTCTTTGTCAGAATGATATAAGAAAAACTGCTTATTTGTCACGGTTTTGTTCTCCTGTCCAAGGTTTTCCCGGAAGAAAGAAAGTCCCTTGCATCAAGGGTTTTCTTGGGTTACAATTTGACTCAAAGGAGGGATTCCTTTGGATGGATTGTTGAAAGAGATCAGCCTGCCCAGTCGTGCGGGCACCGACTGTGCCAAGTGGGATGGCCTGTCCGTTACCTTTGGTCAGGAAGACCTGCTTCCTCTGTGGGTGGCAGACATGGACTTTAAGGTGGCTCCCTGCATCCGTGAGGCCCTGCATGAAGTGGTGGACCAGGGTGCCTTTGGCTACTACCAGCTGCCGGATCGTTTCCTGGACAGTGTTCTTCACTGGGAAGAGACCCGACACGGGAATACCCTCCGGCGGGAATGGCTGCGCACTACTCCCGGTGTGGTTACCGGTCTGTATCACCTGGTTCGGGCCATCACCCAGCCGGGAGACGGAATCATGGTGCAGCCCCCGGTGTATTATCCCTTCTATCGTATCATCCGTCAGACCGGGCGTACTGTGGTCTGCAACTTCTTAAAAGAAGAGAAGGGTGTCTACACCCTGGACCTGGAGGACTTTGAGGAGAAACTCAAATCCGGTCAGGTAAAGGTCTTCCTCCTCTGCTCTCCCCATAATCCTGTGGGCCGGGTCTGGGCCCGGGAGGAGCTGAAGGCTATGCTGGACCTGTGCAAACAGTATGGGGTCCAGGTGGTGGCGGATGAGATCCATCATGACATCATCATGCCCGGCCATACCCATATTCCTGCGGGCACTTTGTGGGAGGGGGATGGCAAGCCCATCACCTTCTTTTCTGCCAGCAAGACCTTCAACCTGGCGGCCATGAAGAACTCTATCCTGGTCCTTCCTGAGGAAGCTCAGCGGGAGAAGTTTGATCGGTTTGAAAAGGAACTGGGTACTGCATTAGGCAGCACGCTGGATTATATTGCCGTGACAGCCGCCTTTGAGGGCGGTGCTTCCTGGCTGGAGACCGTTCTGGAAGAGATCTGGGGGAACTATCAGTTCATGAAAGCAGAACTGGAGGAGATCCCCGGCGTTGTGGTTTCCCCCCTGGAAGGCTCCTACCTCATGTGGATCGACCTGGGTGCCCACGTGTCCCGGGAGAACATCCAGACATTTATTCAGGATAGCTGTCGTATCGCCCCTGACTACGGACACTGGTTCTTTCCGGAGGCCTGTGATGATTGTCACATCCGCCTGAATCTGGCAGCGCCCCGCGAGACCATCCGCAAGGCGGCAGAACAACTCAAAACTGCGTTGACCCAAGCCCTGGGCAGATAAATTGCCCCGGAGCTTTGAGAATATCCCCATTATTTTCTGTCAAATGAAAGGAAACATGAAGCATGGAATTTCTGCACACTGACAAGGCACCTGCAGCACTTGGCCCCTACTCTCAGGCGGTGGAAGCCGGTGGATTCGTGTACACCTCCGGCCAGCTGGGCATGATCCCCGACACCGGTGAGCTGGCACACAGCATGGCTTGCCAGACCGTCCAGGCTCTGGAAAACCTGTCCAATGTTCTGAAGGCTGCCGACCTGACCCTCCAGGACGTGGTCAAGACCACCTGCTACCTGAAGGATATGGAAGATTTCTCTCTGTTCAATGAGATCTACGCCCAGTACTTTGGCGATCACAAGCCCGCTCGCTCCTGCTTTGCCGTGGCACGCCTGCCCAAGGATGCAATGGTTGAGATCGAAGCTGTTGCTGCCAAGAAGTAAATATAATTTGCACCGAAAAAGGACTGTCTTGCTGACAGTCCTTTTTTACGTTACAATATGAGAAAACGCAGAAAGGAGCTTGCCCATGAAACTGCTCCATTGTTCCGACCTGCATATTGGCAAGCGGGTCAACGAGTTTTCCATGCTGGCTGACCAGCGATACATATTAAATATGATTCATGACCTGGCGGTGGCAGAGGGGGTAGACGGTGTCATCCTGGCGGGAGACCTTTATGACAAGCCCATTCCCCCTGCGGAAGCGGTGAGTCTGCTGGATGAATTTCTCACAGGTTTGGCCCGAGAGAACATCCCGGTTTTTGCCGTCAGCGGCAATCACGACTCTCCCGAGCGGCTTAATTTTGCCTCCCGCCTCATGGAAGCCCAAGAGATCCACCTGGCTGCGGTCTATCATGGGGCGGAGCCGCCGGTAGTCCTGGAGGATGCACACGGCCCGGTGAATATCTACCTGCTGCCCTACCTGAAACCGGCCGTTCTTCGTCATGTCTATCCTGAGGCTGAGATATCCGGCTATGAGGAGGCGGTGGCCTATGCTCTCGACCAGTGGCAGGTGGACCCTGCCCAGCGGAATGTACTGGTGGCCCATCAGTTTGTCACCGGAGGCAGTACCTGTGAGTCCGAGGAGTTGTCCGTGGGCGGCCTGGATCAGATCTCGGCCCAGGTCTTTGATTCTTTTGACTATGTGGCTCTGGGACATCTCCATGGTCCTCAGAAGATCGGCTGGGATACCATACGCTACGCAGGTTCTCCTTTGAAATACTCTTTTTCCGAATGCAGTCATGTGAAGTCGGTCTGCATTGTGGAGCTGGGGGAGAAGGGTAGGACGGAAGTTCGGCTGGTTCCCCTGGTGCCCCTGCATGACATGAGGGAGGTCCGGGGTACCTATGAGGAGGTCACCGCAAAGTCCTTCTACCAGGATACCGACACCCGGGACTACCTGCATATTATCCTCACCGACGAAGAGGATGTACCTGAGGCTATGGGACGCCTCCGGGCCATCTACCCCAACCTGATGAAGCTCACCTATGACAACCGGCGGACCCGGACGGTCCAGGAAGTCACCGGGGCAGAACGGCCCGAGGAGCGTACCCCCCTGGAACTCTTCCGGGATTTGTATGAACTCCAGAACAACCAGCCCATGAGTCAGGAGCAGGAGGACTTCCTGTCCCAACTGATGGAGAAGATTTGGGAGGGACAGCCATGAGACCTATCACATTGACTATGTCAGCCTTTGGTCCCTATGGTAAAGAAACCGTCATTGACTTTTCCCAGTTAGGCCAACGGGGCTTGTACCTGATCACCGGTGATACGGGCGCTGGGAAAACCAGCATTTTTGACGGTGTGACTTTTGCCTTGTATGGGGAGGCCAGCGGGGCCAATCGGGAACCATCCATGTTCCGCAGCACCTATGCCGACCCATCTACCCCTACCTTCGTGGAGCTGACCTTCCAGTGCCGGGGGCAGACCTACACCGTCCGACGGAATCCCGAATACCTTCGTCCGGCCAAGCGGGGGAGCAAGCTGGTGAAGGAGAAGGCGGATGCCCAGCTGACCTTTGTTGATGGACGCCCGCCGGTGACGGGAGCCAAGGATGTAACCGCTGCCGTTTGCTACATCGTGGGTCTGGACCGGACCCAGTTCTCCCGGGTGGCCATGATCGCCCAGGGAGAATTCCTGAATCTTCTGCTGGCAAAGACCGAGGAGCGAAGTAAGATCTTCCGGGAAATCTTCCATACAGGGCCCTATCAGCAGCTTCAGGAGGC
This sequence comes from Ruminiclostridium sp., assembly GCA_017560855.1. Lineage (GTDB taxonomy): Bacteria > Bacillota > Clostridia > Oscillospirales > Oscillospiraceae > Evtepia. The sequence goes on along the minus strand of JAFZEB010000065.1, from coordinate 9,028 downwards.
CCTGCGGTTGGAGGCGTCCAAGGGCAGGGGAGACTACGAGACCCTGACCCAGAGCATCCGCCAGTACATGGACAGCGTCCGTGTCCGGGAGGAAGACCGGGAGGTATGGGAAGATGCCGCATCCCGAGAGGATGTTCTTCCTCTGCTGGAAAGCATCCTTGACCGGGATAGAAAAGAACTGGCCGACTTTGCCCGGGAAGAGGAGGCGCTGTCCCGGAAAGTCGGTGACCTGGACCGAGCCATCGGTCAGGGAGAAACCATAGAAAAAGCCCGACGGGATTTGGAAGAAGTCCGGCAGGCCATCCCCGGTCTGACTGATCGCTTGGCAGAACTGCAGACGGTATGGGAGACTGCTCGGGAACAGGAGGAACCGCTGCGTAAACAGGCCGTCGAGATCGAGACCCGGACCATCCAGTTGAAGGCCTACGAGGAACGGGATGCCCTTGCACAGCAAGTGCGGGGCACCGAGAAAAAACTGTCTGCCATAAAGGAAGGTACGGAAAAAGAGAAGATCCGAGCTCGGGCGTTAGAGGAGGAACTGGCAAGATTCCAGCAGGAGCAGGCTGATCTTACCGGCTTGGATCAGCGGGAAGAACTGTTTCTTCACCAGCGAAAGGCACTGGAGGACCGTGCCAAGGAACTGGATAAGCTGGGGAAATTGCTGACCCGGCACAGGGACATGGAAGAAGGTCATCGGATAGCCCTGGAGAAGTATTTGACCTCTGCTCAGACGCTGGATACTCAGCGGCAGAGTTACAATCATTTGGAGCGGGCCTTTCTGGACGGACAGGCGGGCTATCTGGCCCGGTTCCTTCAAGAGGGGGAGGCCTGTCCTGTGTGCGGTTCCTTCCATCATCCAACACCAGCGGTACTTTCTCAGGATGTTCCCTCCGAGGAAGACTTGAAAGCAGAAAAAGCCCGGTTGGAGACTGCGGAAGGTAAGGCATCCCAGGACAGTCAGGCGGCTGGTGTGGCCAAAGAGCGCTGGGAGGAAGCGGGACGACAGGTGAAAGACTGTGCGGAACAGCTCTTTGGCCCGGGTGCTTTGGAGCATCTTTCTGTCCATTTGGAAGAGGCAGTGACCCAACAGCGGGAAAAAGGGGAGACCCTTGCCCGGGAAGAAGCTCTGCTGAAGAAGCAGAAAGACCGCAGCAGACAGCTTGCCGAACAACTTCCTAAGCTGACGGAAGAGTTGAGTACATCCCGTGAAGGTATCCAGGCTGGGGAGAAGGACTCTGCGGCCCTGGAGAGTTCTCTTGCAGTCAAGAGGGAACAGTTGTCCACCATGCAGGAAGGGTTGGAATTTTCCACCCGTTGGGAAGCAGAATCCCGCATTCAGGAGCTGAAACGGACCGTGGAAAAGGGGCGGCAGATCATTGAACATGCCAGAACGGCATGGGAGGAAGGGAAACTGACTCTGGACCAGGCAGAAACCAGGGAAAAGACTCTGGCTGAGCAGGTGAAAGATGGACCTGAACAAGACCTGGAACTCCTCCGGACCCAACGGCAGACCCTGAAAGGCTCCCTGGAGACCTTGGCGGAGAAGAGGGAGAACCTTCTCACCCGATATGATGCCAACAGCCGGGCCAAAGAGGCCCTAGCTGGTCAGCTGGCCAAGCGTCAGGAGACTGAGGCCAAATGGACCTGGATCCGGGCCTTATCCAACACGGCCAACGGCACGGTCCCCGGCAAGGACAAGGTCATGTTGGAGACCTTTGTGCAGATGACCTGGTTCGACCGGATCCTGACCCGGGCCAATGTCCGACTCATGCACATGACCGGAGGACGTTATGAGCTTCTGCGGAGAAAGGATGCAGCCAACCTGAAAAGTCAGAGTGGTCTGGAATTGAACGTTCTGGACCACTATAAGGGAGCCCAGCGGAGCGTCAAGACCCTTTCCGGCGGTGAGTCCTTCCAGGCGTCTCTGGCTCTGGCCCTGGGTCTGGCGGACGAGATGCAGGCCTCTGCCGGGGGCATCAGCCTGGAGGCCCTGTTCGTGGACGAGGGATTCGGGTCTCTGGATGACGAATCCCTGGAGCAGGCGGTCCGTACGCTCATGGGACTCACCGAAGGAAATAAACTGGTGGGTATTATTTCTCATGTTTCGGCCCTGAAAGCCCGTCTGGATCGACAGATCATCGTCACAAAAAGCAGGGGCGGAAGCAGCTTAGTGCGGGTCGAGTGCTAAATACTGGGCCGTACCCTGGATCAAACAGAATATTTTGCGACTTTTTTGAAGAAAACGTAAAAAGAGATTGCATATTTTGCAAAACTGTAGTAAACTAGATTAGTAATGTTGGAGGAATACATATGTCCGTCTCGGATGGACACTCCGACCAAATTTAAGGAGGTTATTTACATGAAGAAGTTACTTGCCCTTCTGCTGGCAGGCTGCATGGCTTTCGCTCTGTGCGCTTGCGGCACCCCCGCTGAACCTGCTGACGACGGCGGCGAAGCAGCTGCTACCGGCGATACCATCGTCATCGGCGTCTTTGAGCCCCTGTCCGGCGACAACGGCGCAGGCGGTAAGCAGGAAGTTCTGGGTATGCAGTATGCAAACTCTGTCTGCCCCACTGTTGAGATCGACGGCAAGACCTACAACGTCAAGCTGGAGATCGCAGATAACGAGTCTTCCAACGATAAGGCCGTTTCTGCAGCTACCACTCTGATTTCCAAGAACCCCTCCATCGTTCTGGGTTCCTACGGTTCCGGCGTTTCCATCGCTGCTTCCGACACCTTCGCAGCTGCTGGCGTTCCCGCTCTGGGCGTCACCTGCACCAACCCCCAGGTCACTGAGGGCAACGACCACTACTTCCGTCTGGCATTCCTGGATCCCTTCCAGGGCACCGTTCTGGCAAACTTTGCTAAGGACGAACTGAGCGCTACCAAGGTCTACTGCATCGGCCAGCTGGGCAACGACTATGACCAGGGTCTGCTGAACTACTTCAAGCAGGCAGCTGAGGCTGCTGGCATCGAGTGCGTCGTCGAGTCCTTCCCCGAGAACAACTCCGACTTCAACTCCTACCTGACCAATGCTAAGAACGCAGGCTGCGACGCTATCTTCGCTCCCACTTCCATCAGCTATGCTCAGCTGATCGTTGAGCAGGCAGCTGCTCAGGGTATCACCATGCCCATGCTGGCTCCCGATACCTGGGACTCCAACGTCATCCTGGGCGCTGCTCAGGGCAAGGACCTGGCAATCTATGTTTCCACCTTCTACGCAGAAGGCGGCGATCCCGAGTTCGAAGCAGGCATCAAGGAGTGGATCAACGCTGACGCAACCAACCTGGCCAACAACGGCGGCAACGACATGCTGGCTGCTGTTACCGTCATGGGTTACGACGCATACTTCACCGCTCTGGAAGCTATCAAGAACGCCGGCTCCATCGCAGCTGCTGACGTCATGGCAGCTCTGCCCTCCACCACCCTGACCGGTATCACCGGCCCCATCGCATTCGACGATATCGGCGACGCAGCACGTGACAGCGCATTCATCAAGACTGCAAACTGCACCAACAATGTTTGGGACTTCGTCGCTGTTCAGGGCGTCCAGTAATTTAAGCTGTATTCGTATTTGATACAGCCCAAGTAATGAATTGATCAGTCTGTGGCGGGAGTACCAGGTGCTCCCGCCACGACTGCACTTTTGTGTTCGACGGTTTTCCCTGTTTTACCTGCCGTTTCGGAACGTATCCCTGCGTTCCACTGGATTTCTGTCCGTGAAACGGATGGATACGCTCCATAACTTACGAGAGAAGGAGAAAAGACAGTATGTCTGAATTCATTTCTGCCAACCTGCCGTATCTGCTTGCCGGTATCTCCGTCGGCGGTCAGTACGCGCTGATTGCCATCGGTTACACCATGGTCTACGGCATCCTTCGCCTGATTAACTTCGCCCACGGCGATGTCTTCATGGTGGCGGGCCTTGTCATGGTCACTGCCGCGGCATCTCTGCCCATCGGTGTAGCCATCGTTCTGGTGATCGTGGCCACCATTATTCTGGGCGTGGTCATCGAAAGAGTGGCCTATAAACCCCTGCGTTCCGCACCCCGCATGTCGGTTATGATCTCCGCCATCGGCGTGTCCTATCTGCTGCAGAACTGTGCCCTGTACTTCACCGGCGGTCTGCCCCAGATTTACCCCACCATCCCCTTCCTGTCCAACAGCGTCACCATCGGCGGTGCTACCACCAAGATGGTCACTGTTGTGACCCCCATCCTGACCCTGATCCTGATCTTCGCTCTGGTCACCCTGATCCAGAAGACCAAGATCGGCATGGCCATGCGTGCAGTCTCCAAGGACTTTGAGACCTCCGAGCTCATGGGCATCAAGATCAACAAGGTCATCAGCATGACCTTCGTCATCGGTTGCTTCCTGGCTGCTGTGGGTTCCATGCTGTACTTTACCAACTATCCCTCCGTTATTCCCACCTCCGGCGCAATGCCCGGCCTGAAGGCCTTCGTTGCAGCCGTCTTCGGCGGCATCGGCTCTGTGCCCGGCGCTGTCATTGGTGCGTTTATTATTGGTATCTGCGAAAATATCATCAAGGGCCTGGGCCTGACCGTCTTCTCCGATGCGTTTACCTTCGTCCTTCTGATCGTCATCCTGCTGGTCAAGCCCACCGGTATCTTCGGTGAAAAGGCCACGGACAAGGTGTGAGGTGCAAACTATGGGAAAGAAATTAAAAACCAAAGCAGCACCCGAGCAGAGAGCCGGTACCATTCTGGCAGCAGCCGCCCTAGCGGTTCTGTACGTCTTCCTGTTCCTGCTGGATAACGCACTGCCCACCAACTCCTTCACGGTCATGCTGATCCCTGTCCTGCAGAAGGGTGCCATCTTCGCCCTGGTCTGCGTCTCCATGAACCTGCTGAATGGCTTTACTGGCCTGTTCTCTCTGGGTCAGGCAGGCTTTATGCTGATCGGCGCCTATTCCTACGCCATCTTCTCCATCCCTGCTGAGCAGCACAATGCGGTCTATCAGTATTTTGAGGGTGGTATCATTAAGTTCTCCATTCCTCAGATCCTGGGCAACGCACTGGGTGTAAATCTGGGCAACATCGTGGGTGCCATCATCTGCATTATCATCGGCGGTATCGTGGCAGGTATCTTTGCAGCCCTCATCGGCATCCCTGTCCTCCGACTGAAGAGTGACTATCTTGCCATTGCTACCCTGGGCTTTGCGGAAATTCTCCGTGCCTTCTTCCAGTGGGATGGTCTGGGTAAGCTCACCAACGGCTCTAACCTGCTGCGTAAGTACACCAACTTCCACGACATCAAGATTCAGCTGGGCGGCTTTATCTATCAGTTGGACACCGTCTTCCCCTTCCTGATCGCCACCATCAGCATTGGCATTATTGTTCTGCTGGTGAACTCCTCCTACGGCCGTGCTTTCAAGTCCATCCGTGACGACGAGATCGCAGCCGAGGCTATGGGCATCAACCTCTTTAAGCACAAGATGATGTCCTTCGTCATCTCCAGCTTCTTTGCTGGTGTGGGCGGCGCCCTGCTGGCTATGTTCCAGACCACTGTTCAGGCCGCTCCCTTCCGTACCTCCATGACCTATGAGATCCTCCTCATGGTGGTTATCGGTGGTATCGGCTCCATTACCGGCTCTGTCATCGCTGCCTTCCTGTACATTGCATCCTCCGAGTGGTGGCTGCGCTTCCTGGACAGCGGCCAGTTCATGGATATGAGCGTGCCCTTCTTCCGTGACGGCTTCCGTAAGGTGGTCTTCTCCGTCATCATCATGGTCATCGTTCTGTTCTTCTCCAGAGGTATCATGGGTGACAAGGAATTGTCGTTTGCGGGAATGATTCGAAAGTTCAAGAACAAGAAAGCCAAGAAGGCAGAAGCAGGGAAGGAGGTTGACCCGGAATGAGTGAACGTCAGAATGTCCTGCATGTAGAGAACGCTACCATGCAGTTCGGCGGCGTTGTGGCCGTCAACAACCTGAGCCTGGATGTAAACGAAGGCGAGATCGTGGCCCTCATTGGCCCCAATGGTGCCGGTAAGACCACCGCCTTCAACGTCATCACCGGTGTGTATCAGCCCACCAATGGTCAGATCTCCTTCATGGGTAAGCCCATGATCCGCAACCATCCCCAGGGCAAGATGCAAAAGCTCTACAAGGGCGAGAATGCCAAGCTGTACACCGGTGACTATAAGCCTGCCGACAAGAAGGCAGAAAAGGAACGGGATCATTACGTTGGTTCCAGCCACGTTCTGGACCCCACCCCTGACCACATCACCAAGCTGGGCATTGCCCGTACTTTCCAGAACATCCGTCTGTGGAAGAGTATGACTGTGTTTGACAACGTCCTGATCGCCAAGCACATGCGTGCCAAGCACAACATCTTCTCCGCTACCTTCCGTACCAGCCGTAAGGAGGAGCAGCGCATGCGGGAAGAGGTTGAGGCACTGCTCCGTGAGCAGGGTCTGTGGCAGTACAAGGATGACATCGCAACCAGCCTGCCCTACGGCCTCCAGCGCCGTCTGGAGATCGCCCGTGCTCTGGCTACCGATCCTAAGCTCCTCCTGCTGGACGAGCCTGCAGCCGGTATGAACCCCCAGGAGACCCTGGAGCTGGCTGACTTTATCCACGAGATCCGTGACAAGTACAACCTGACCATCCTGCTCATCGAGCACCACATGGATCTGGTCATGAACATCTCCGACCGCATCTATGTTCTGGACTTCGGCAGCCTGATCGCAAACGGCGTGCCCGAAGAGATCCAGAATAATCAGCGCGTCATTGACGCCTATCTGGGGGTAGTAGAAGATGAGTGAACCCATTCTCAGCATTCAGAACTTACAGGTCAACTACGGCGGCATTGAGGCCGTCAAGGGCATTTCCTTCGATGTGCCCGAGGGTGAGATCGTTACCCTGATCGGCGCCAACGGTGCAGGTAAGAGTTCCACCCTTCGTTCCATCTCTGGCCTGGTCAAGCCCAGAAGCGGCAAGATCCTCTTCAAGGGCGAGGATATTACCGGCAAGAACCCCACCGAGATCGTCTCCAAGGGCATTACCCTGGTTCCTGAAGGCCGTAAGATCTTTGCTGATCTGACCGTTAAGGAGAACCTGCGCATCGGTGCTTACCTGCGTAAGGACGACATCAGCGAGGACCTGGAATGGGTCTACAGCCTCTTCCCCCGCCTGAAAGAGCGTGAGTGGCAGGCTGGCGGCACCCTGTCCGGCGGTGAGCAGCAGATGCTGGCTGTTGGCCGTGCCCTCATGAGCCGTCCCAAGGTGATGATGATGGACGAGCCTTCCCTGGGTCTGGCTCCCCTGATCGTCCGGGATATCTTCAGCATCATCAAGGAAGTCAATAAGCAGGGCGTGACCATCCTGCTCATCGAGCAGAATGCAAACATGGCTCTGAAGACTGCCCATATGGGCTATGTCATGGAGACCGGTCGAATCACCATGTCTGGTCCCGGCCAGGAACTGCTGGTGAACGAAGATGTTCGCAAGGCTTACCTGGGCGGCTAAAATCAAAACCTTTGAAAGAAGCATCGGCAACGCCGATGCTTCTTTTTGGGTAATATTGCAGGGATGCTTGCATGGTGATGGGAAGAATGGTTCGAAATGCATTAGACTCTGCATTTTTTGGACAGAGTAAAAGAAATTTATGAAAGATTAAAAATTTCTCTTGCAAATTACCGCTGGAGGTGATATAGTATCCATGTTAAATTCAGAGTGTATTCGTGATGTATCATTATATTACGCCTCTATATGATTGGTTGCTAAAAATCTTACCCCTTTCCAGGCAAGAGGTCTCAGTTTCTGCTGAGACCTCTTGTCTGTTTTTAGAAAAGATGTGATAAACTTGTAACATAGAGTACATTGGCTCGTCTTATGTTTGAAAGGGGGGAGGAAGGTGCCCGACTTCGATACAGTCTATCAGAAGTATTTCAAAGACGTATATAGGTATATGCTGATCCTGGCCAGGGATGAGTGGCTGGCGGAGGAGGTCACCCAGGAGACCTTCTTCAAGGCCCTGAACAAGCTCCACCAGTTTGACGGGCGGAGCAGCCTTTACGCCTGGCTGTGCCAAATCGCCAAGAACACTTATTACGACTACTGCCGCAAGCAGAAGCGGCTGGTGACCGACGAGGCCCTGTCTGAGGCCTTCTACACCGATGAGCTGGAGCAGAGACTCCAGGACAAGGAGACCGCCGCAGAGATCTATCGTGCCATCCACGCCTTGGAGGAGCCATATAAAGAGGTTCTGCTCTTACGACTCTTCGGAGAGCTGCCCTTTGGGCAAATTGCGGCCCTGTTTCACAAGACCGAGAGTTGGGCCCGGGTGACCTACCACCGGGCCAGAGTAAAGATCAAGGAGGGATTGCCATGAGAATAACCTGTGACCTGATCCAGGACCTGCTGCCCCTCTACCACGACGAGGTGTGCAGCCAGACCAGCCGGGAGGCAGTGGAGGAACATCTTGCGGACTGCACTGCCTGCCAAAAGGTTTTGGATGCCATGGAGGGAGAGCTCCTGACCCTGGAGGAAGAAGTGGAAGAAAAGGAACTTCGCCTTCTGGCGGAGTGGTGGCAGAAGCAAAAGAAAAAGAACCATCTGAACGCCATCGTCTACACCGTGTTCCTAGTGGTCATCCTTGGGGTGGGATACTATTTTGCTACCTGGTACATCTGTCTGCCGATCTCAGCGGATAAGATAGAAGTTTCCCACATTTATCAACTGTCGGATGAACGAATTTCATTCAACGCTTATGTGGAGGGTGATTGTTCCAGTTGGTATTTTGAACAGGATGAAGATGGCACTGTATATGTTATTCCGAAGCGAAGATTTCCTGGAGTACCAGATGGAGGCAAAAATCCTATGTGGTGGAATCAGTATTTTGATTTCTATCCCTCCGGAAGTGAGAGGGATCCGGCGGAGCCTTGGCCGAGTTTTGACATGGATGTTGAAATCACAGCCGTCTATGTGGGTCCTGTAGGTAAGGGGATCCTGGTATGGCAGGAGGGTGATGAGGTCCCCAAAGCAACCCAGGAATGGGAAGAATTG
>JAFZEB010000064.1 GCA_017560855.1 Ruminiclostridium sp. | reverse complement strand
GCCGGAGAAACCCATGTGCCAGCGGATGGCCATGGCCTCTTCTCTGGTCAGACGGACGTACCCGTTGACGATGTACACCGACTTCTCCCCGTGGCCGTAGGGCAGGGGGTCGTCAAAGGTAAAGGTGGGGACCTGGGTCCATCGGCCGTCCTCCCCCTTCACGTTCCGGGTGGAGGGCTTATAGCAGCCGATCTTGCACACATCGTGGAGCAGGGAGACCAGGGCAATGGACTCCGGGCTGTATTCCAGTCCGTACAGGTCGGTGACCCGTTCCCGGGACAGGTAATCGGACAGGCAATGATAGACATTGAGGCTGTGCTCGCACAGACCGCCGGCATAGGAGCCGTGGTACTTGGCAGAAGCCGGTGCGGTGAAAAAGTCGCTCTTGTTCATGAGGTAATCCAGCAGGGCCTCGGCACCCTCCCGGTGGATGTTTTCCCGAAAGATCTCAATGAATTCTTCTCGTGCGGACATGGCGTTTTCCTCCTCTGTCTTTCTATGGGCGCAGTACTCCACAATAATAGTTTATTGTATCATACCGAATGGAAATTTTCACGGGATTTTTCTGCCCGGAAAAGAAAACTTGCCCGACGGGAATCCCTTCCCTTCGGGCAAGTGTAACAAAGTCCATATGATCTCTTGTTTCACAGGGGGCTTATTTCTCTGCAGGTTTTCTCCTGCAGTCAATGACCAGGAACAGAGGCAGGGCCAGCAGGGTCAGGCCGGCAGAGGCGAAGTACATGAGCTGGTAGCTCCCCGTCCCCGTGACCACCGTGCCCAGCAGGGCCGGGCCAAAGCCCATGGCCACGTCACAGCACAGGTAGAAGGTGGTCACGCAGTAAGACCGACGGGCCAAGGGGGCCGACTGGCAGGCCATCACGTTGCAGGCGGAGTTGAGAGAGCCAAAACCAAGGGCACAACCCAGGGCGCACAGGATCAGGGTGAACACGCAGGGCCGGAAGGCCAGCAGGAAGAGGCCCACGGTCTGGGCCAGGATACCCGGGATGCACACGAACCGACCGCCGTATCTGTCCTGGACCTTGCCCGCCATGGGACGGCAGACCACCAGCAGGGCGGCGTACAGCAGGAAGAACCAGGAGAAGGCCTCCACCAGGTCCACCTCTTCGGCATACAACCGATAGAAGGACATGATACCGCCGTAGCCCAGGGCACTCAGAGCGGTGACCACGGAAATGGGAACGGCTCTGGGCTCAATGAGCTTCCGAACAAGAGATTCCCCCGTCTCCTTGGGCAGGTTGGCATCCTTTCCGGTCTCCACCCCTGCCAGATCTACAAAAAACAGGAACACCCCCACAAGGAAGGACAGGACCATGGCGCAGAGGAAGCAGCCCATCCCGCCGAAGGTATCATAGATATAGCCCCCCACAAAGGGACCAATGCCCACGGAGATGGTGGTGCCCAGCATGAAGTACCCCGCCGCCTCGCCAAATCGCCCGGCAGGGAGAACGGACATGCCGATGGTCATAATGGCGCTGGACGCCGCACCGAAGCCCAGACCGTGGAGGAAACGCACCAGGATCAGCAGAGGCAGACTGTTCACGAATGGATAGAGACAGCAGGCAGCAAAGTGAAAACCGGCAGCTGCCAGGCCCATCTTCTTCCAACCGAAGGTCTCCATCCCCTTACCGGCGGCCAGGCGGGAGAACATCCCGCCCACCACGTACATGCCGGACACCAGACCGGCCAGGGTGGCCGAGGAGCCGAACTCCGTGGCATACTGGGTGATGGTAGCCATGAGCATATACATGACCATGGAAATGGACAGCAGGGACAGGAAGGAAAAACAGAAGTTTTTGGTAAAAATCTTTTCTTTGGTCACAAAAAGGACTCCTTACGAAGGATCAGGTTTGGAAATAGTCGGACTCCCGGTACTGGATGGCCTCAGCCAGGTGGTGGGCAGCGATCTGCTGGTCCCCGTCCAGGTCGGCAATGGTCCGGGCCACCCGGAGAATGCGGTCGTAGCTGCGGGCGGTGAGGCCCATGTGCTCGTAGGCACCCTTCATAATGGCCACCCCGGCCTCGTCCAGGGCGCAAAACCGTTTCAGCTCCTCCTGGCCCATGGCAGCATTGCAGGGCGGACCATCGGAACCGAACCGGGCGGTCTGGACAGCCCGGGCTTTCAGGACCCGTTCCCGGATGGAGGCGGAATCCTCCCCAGGGCTGCGGTCAGCCAGCTCTTCAAACTCCAGGGCAGGGACCTCGGCATAGAGGTCGATGCGGTCCAGGAGGGGGCCGGACAGACGGCCCAGATACTTCCGCACAGAGGCGGGAGAGCACCGGCATCGGCCGGAGGGATGGCCGTACCAGCCGCACTTGCAGGGATTCATGGCGCACACCAGCATGAAGTCGCTGGGGTAGGTCTCAGAGGCCGCCGCCCGGACCAGGGAGATCTTTCCCTCCTCCATGGGCTGGCGAAGGACCTCCAGAACATCCTTGTGGAACTCAGGCAGTTCGTCCAGGAAGAGGACCCCGTGGTGGGCCAGGGAAATTTCACCGGGCTTGGGATAGGGGGTGCCGCCGCCGGCCATACCCACCGCCGAGATGGTGTGGTGGGGGGACCGGAAGGGTCGGCTGGTGAGAAGGGGCCGCTCCTTGGAAGTCAGACCCATGACCGAGTGGACCTGGGTGGTCTCCAGAGACTCCCGCCGGGACATGGGAGGCAGGATGGAGGGCAGCCGTCGGGCCAGCATACTCTTACCGGAACCGGGCGGGCCAATCATGGCCACGTTGTGTCCCCCGGCGGCGGCAATCTCCAGGGCCCGCTTCACCTGCTCCTGGCCCCGGACTTCGGAAAAGTCGGGGACGGGCAGGTCCTCCAGGGTGCCCGACCAGGGGGGTGCAGGCTCGATCATGGTCCGCCCCCAGAGGTGGTCGGCCAGCTGCTTCACGTTCTCCACCGGGTAGACAGTAAGTCCCTCAGCCAGGGTGGCCTCCGGGGCGCTGTCTGCCGGGACAAAGAGCCGCTGGATCCCCGCCGCCCGGGCGGCCAGGGCCATGGGGAGCATACCCACCACAGGACGGAGGGTACCAGACAGGGAGAGCTCTCCCACGAAGGCGCAGTCCGGGTCCTGCCAGATGAGCTGTTCCCCTGCCGTGAGGATGCCCACTAAAATGGGCAGGTCATAGACCGTGCCGGACTTCCGCAGGTTGGCGGGGGCCAGGTTCACGGTGATGCGGCCCACCGGGAAGGTGAAGCCGTTGTTCTTGATGGCAGAGCGGACCCGCTCCCGGGCCTCCTTTACGGCGGCATCGGGAAGGCCCACGATATC
>JAFZEB010000063.1 GCA_017560855.1 Ruminiclostridium sp. | reverse complement strand
CCGGTAAAGTACAGGGTGTCGAACTCAGCATCCCAGGCTTTGGCGTTGCTCTCGCTGAAGGTAGTGCTGCCCTGGCTGGTCTTGCCGTGGATACCAAAGTTTACGTTAGGGGTGGTCCCGCCCACGGTGACCACCACCAGGCCGGTGCGGGCCGGGTCAGAAGCGCCATATGCGCCGTCATAGCTTCCCCCAGAAACCTGAATGGCATCATAGGTCACTTCGAGGATGGCAGTACCGGGCTGATTGGCCGTCAGGGTCTGCCAGCTTTCACCGCCGGTCATGGGGTTTTCCTTGTCAGCCAGGCTGATCACGTCTTCCTGAGACTCCCAAACTACATTGAAGTGGAAGTCAGGCTCGATGATGTAATTATTATAGGAGACAGGGATGATCTCCCAGGCACGGTATGCCTTCAGGGTCTTGCTCTGTCCCACGGACAGGTCCAAGTGGTTGCGGCCATTGATGTTCAGCAGGACACTGTCTTCCGTGATCCCGCTGTTGTTCTGGCCAACAGCGGAGTAGTCATCCAGCCGCCAGGTATTGGCCTTGTCCCCATCGGTGTGCTCCACAGTCAAATCCTGCTTCCCCCATGCCAGCCAACCGGCCTTGGTGATCTTGCCCTCCATGGAGACCCGATAGATATAGTTTCCGTTTTTAGTATCAGCAACAAAGGAATAGGTCGTGGTTCCATCGTCGTTGTCCTTGATAATCTTGGCATCCAGCTCCGTGTTGCTGTAATACTGGTTGTATTTGTACAGTTGGGCTGTGGCGCCGGTGGTCACGGTAATGGTCAGAGGATTATGGATACCCAGTATGAGCTCGGCAATATATGTGTCCACACCGTCGACAAGACCCTCCGCCTTCGTCACAGTGGCAAGATCGCCGGATTTCGGCACAGCTTTATACATGTACTCCTTACCGACAACCAACAGCCAGCCGTTGGTGCCCGCCGCAGCGGTATGGCCGTCATAGGTGACGGCATTGGTGCTTTCGGCGGGATTCTCATTATAGTCCATCACAGACATCTGAACGGTTCGCATGACAACTGCGCCACCATCCACAGCTTCAAAGGCCATGCCGCCCCAGCCGTCAGCCCGAACACTCAGCATAGCGGCATTGATTGGGTAATTCACGGTATAGACGGTCACGCCATCTGCAGTAACACCCTTAATGGCTTCCACTTCCTCGCCCAACCGGTCGCAGCCGTCATCACCAAAACCTATGGAAGCATAGAACACAGGTGTCAGCGCTTCCGGTACGGAAACGGTCATGGTCTTGGTCTCTGTGGAGTTTTCCACAGTAAGATCCACGGTATAGGTTGCAGCGGAAGAGCCTTTGCCATCGGTGGCAGAGAAGACCATCGTATAGGTTCCGGCGTTTTGGTTGGTATAGCTGTATTGGGGAGTACTTAGTGCTGTCTCTTTCCCGTCAACAGACACGGAGTAGTGCAACTCATCTCCATCAGAATCATAAAAAATCTTGGTCAGATCCAGCTCATAGAGATTGCCTGCGGTGACGGTGGCAGTGACCCGGGAAGACACACCATCAGCCAAAACAGGAACACTATTGGCCGCCGCTGTATGCAGATAAAATGTCTTGGTGCCGCTTCTGGATGCGCCAGCACCGCTGGCCTTGTAAGCGTAGACCTTCACGACGGCCTCACCATCCACCAGTCTGGTGGTATACGTTTTGGTATTGGTGGGCTCATCGTTCCAGTTTACGCCCAGATTGCCAGAAAGTCTTCCGCCGGCAGTGACCGTCAGGGTGATTTCCACATCCCTGGCCGTGGCTGCGTTCAGATAGACATGGTATCCACTCTGGTAATCCACTTCGGCTCCAGCCAGGGAGATGGAAGCCACATGATAGCTATTGATGGGCCAGTCGTTGCCGGTATAGATGACCGTGGCGGCAGATTCCGTCGCCAGCACACTCATGGGCAGCAGGCCCACGGCCATCACAAAGGCCAGGAACAGAGACAATATTCTCTTTTTCATAGAAATTCCTCCTTTTGATGTTGTCTATGTCATCGCCCAAAGGCGGAAAGCGGGTATGATCCGACTTTCCCAAACAAAAAAGCGGATGCTCTGCTGCATCCGCTTCTGTTTATGACAAAGACACCGGCGGGGACCCGCCGCATCTTCAAAAGGCATCGAAAACACCTGCCCCATCGGGCAGGTCTCTTCTTTTTGTAGGTCTTCTGACTCGTATGTTCAGATGGTTTCCATCCACGCGCGCACTTCGCCTTCCCAACCGGGCCTTTCCCGATCAGTGACCTGCTTTCGCAGAAAAAGCTGCGCTCCATACTTACAGCACGAATTGAGAGCTCTGGAAGCTCCCCGGTCGTGTTCCGGTTTCTCACCGGATTCCCTTGTTCAGCGAACAAGAATGCGTGTCCCACTCTGCATTGAGCAGGGTCGCGCATACGCCACAAAAGCCGGAGCTGTATGAAATTGGTCGGAAACATACTGTTTCCGTCTTTTAGTATATCCCGCCCAATGAAAAAGTCAAGAAAAATGTCTTTTTTCTTTCTCTGTTTTGCCCCGTTCCCTTGACACTTCCTGCCGAAAGGCATATAATCATAATTCCTGAATATTTTACTAATTTCTGTTTTTTTATTCATCCTCCTGGCATTTTTATGGGTCTAGATGCAGTGACGTTCTGGTCCCTCTTTTTTATTTTCCGCCCGGGAGCCAAGCAGAACAAACCAAAGAGAGAGGTGTTTCCGTGGGAAAATTCATTCTCAAGCGGCTGGGACAGATGGTCCTGGTCCTCATTGCGGTCTCTGTGCTGATCTTCGCCATGGTCCGCATCACTCCCTCGGACCCTGTTGCCTCCATGACCAACGGCAAGAACGTCAGTGAGGAGACCAAGCAGGAGCTGAGAGAGCACTATCACCTGGATAAATCCTATCCAGAGCAGTACGCCATCTGGATCACCGGCGTCTTCCAGGGTGACTTCGGCGAGAGCTACACCTACAAACAGGACGTAGACTTCCTCATCGGTGAGCGTATCGGCACCACCCTGTCCCTGGTCCTCATGGCAGGTCTGCTGGCCATCCTCATCGCCATCCCCGTGGGCGTCATCAGCGCCGTGAAGATGAATACGTGGTTGGATAAGCTATTGTCAACCTTGACGTTGATCTTCGTGGCCTCCCCGGTCTTTTTGACCGCTCTGGTGCTGATGCTGGTCTTTGCCCTGGAGCTGAAGTGGTTCCCGGCCATCTACCAGGGCAACGGCATCCGTGAGATGATCCTCCCCGCCATCGCTCTGGCCATGAACATGGTGGCCCTCACCAGCCGCATCACCCGCACCACCATGATCGAACAGCTGAACTCTGACTACATCCGCACGGCCACCGCCAAGGGCCTGCCCCGCAGCCGTGTCATCGTTACCTACGCCCTGAAAAACGCCCTCATCCCCATCATCACCGTCACCTCCGTCCAGATCGGCACCATGCTGGTGGGCGCTGTGCTGGTGGAGAGCGTCTTCGCCATGGGCGGCCTGGGTGACCTGCTGATTTCCGGCATCAAAGCCGCCGACTACCCCGTGGTCCAGGGCGTTACCCTGCTGATGGTGACCATCTTCCTGGTCATCAATCTGCTGGTGGACATCCTCTACGCCGTCCTGGATCCCCGGATCCGCATGAAGTAAGGAGGGAGAACTATGATCAGTGCATTCACCGGGCATAGCCCCCTTTACCGTTCCAAGAAGAAGAAAAACGTAGGCAAGCTCTTCACCCCCGGCGTGACCGTGGCCTTCTCCATCCTGGTCATCATCCTGCTGGCCTGCATCTTCGCCCCCGTCATCGCCCCCTATGACCCCAACGCCCAGGACCTGACCCAGTGCCTGGCCAAGCCCTCTGCCGAGCATCTGCTGGGCTGCGACCAGAACGGCCGTGACCTGTTCTCCCGTATCCTCTACGGCGGCCGCACCGCCCTGGTCAGCGCTCTGCTGGTTGTGGCCATCTCCATGGTCATCGGCATCCCCCTGGGCCTCATCTCCGGCTACAAGGGCGGTGTCATCGACACCGTCATCATGCGCTGCTGCGACGTGCTGCTGTCCTTCCCCTCCCTGCTGCTGGCCTTCATCCTGGTGGCCGGTCTGGGCCGCAACACCTTCAACGCCGTGCTGGCCCTGGGCATTGTGTATGTGCCCATGCTCACCCGTCTGACCCGCTCCCTGACCCTGGTGGAGAAGAACAAGGTCTATGTCTCCGCCTGCGTGTCCCTGGGCTACTCCGACACCCGCATCATCTACCGGCACATCCTGCCCAACTGCATCTCCACCATCCTGGTGCAGATCACCCTGGACATCGCCTACGCCATTCTGGACCTGGCCTCCCTGTCCTTCCTGGGTCTGGGCACCCAGCCTCCCCAGGCTGACTGGGGCGCCATGCTGGACGAGGGCCGTGCCGTCCTGCTGATGAACCCCATGCTGTCTCTGGCCCCCGGTCTGGTCATCGTCATCGTGGTCGTTGCCCTGAACATCTTCAGCGACGGCCTCCACCAGTATCTGGACCAGTCCCAGACCGCACTGCCCAACATCGACAAGTACGAAAAGAAAATGAACCGCAAGCTAGCCAAGGAAGGAGGTGCCGTGGATGGATAACCTGTTAGAGATCCAGAACCTGACGGTGGAACTCATGTCCACCCGTGGCATCGTCTATGCCCTGTCCGGCGTAGACCTGGCCGTCCGCCCCGGCGAGATCCACGGCATCGTGGGCGAGTCCGGCTGCGGCAAGTCCATGACTGCCAAGTCCATCCTGCGGCTCCACAATCCCCAGCGCAGCCGCATGCGGGGTTCCATCCGCTTTGAGGGAAAAGAACTGCTGGACCTGTCCAACCGGGAAATGGAAAAGCTCCGGGGCACGGACATCTCCATGATCTTCCAGGACCCCATGACCTCCCTGAACCCCATCATGCCCATCGGCGCCCAGATCGCCGACATGTACCGCATCCACACCGGGGCCAGCAAGGCCGAGGCCATGGAAAAGGCCCAGGAGCTCCTGGCCAAGGTGGGCATCGAGCCCGCCAACAAGCGGTGCAAGCAGTATCCCTTCGAGCTCTCCGGCGGTATGCAGCAGCGTGTCATGATCGCCATGGCCATTGCCTGCTCCCCCAAGCTCCTCATTGCCGACGAGCCCACCACCGCTCTGGACGTGACCATCCAGGCCCAGATCCTGGAACTCCTCCAGCAGCTCTCCGCCGACATGGGCATGAGCATCCTGCTCATCACCCACAACTTCGGCGTGGTGGCCGAGACCTGCGACCGGGTCTCCGTCATGTACGCCGGCAAGGTGGTGGAGACCGGCGACACCCTGGAGCTCCTCCAGGGGGCCAGCCACCCCTACAGCCGGGCCCTCATCCGCTCCATCCCCGGCGGCGGTGCCAAGGGCTCCCGTCTGGAGACCATCCCCGGTTCTCCTCCGGCCCTCTTCGAACCCCCCGTCTCCTGCATGTTCGCCCCCCGCTGCCCCTACGCAGAGGAGGGCTGTCTGAAGGCCTACCCCGCCATGATCGACTGCGGCGGCGGTCACCTGGCTGCCTGCTTCAAACCCCTGGACAAGGAGGTGCCTGCCCATGTCTGAGCCCGTCATTCGCGCCGAACACCTGGTCAAGGAGTTCCCCATCGCCTCCAAGAAGCTGGGAGAACCCAAGAAGGTCCTCCACGCCGTCAGCGACGTGTCCATCTCTGTCCCCAAGGGAAGCATCTTCGGCATCGTGGGTGAGTCCGGCTGCGGCAAGTCCACCCTGGGCCGCTCCCTCCTCCGTCTGGAGACCATCACCGGGGGCAAGGTCTACTTCCAGGGCCGGGACATCACCGACCTGTCCGGCAAGGATCTGCTCCCCCTCCGCCGGGACATGCAGATGATCTTCCAGAACCCCTACGCCTCCTTCAACCCCAAGCAGAAGATCGGCTCCGCCCTGCGGGAAGTGGCCAAGGTCCACAAGATCCCCGCCAATGAGGCCGAGGAGAAGATCAAGCACCTGCTTCAGGAGATCAACCTCCCCGAGGACACCCTCAACCGTATTCCCAGTGAGATGTCCGGCGGTCAGCTCCAGCGTCTGGCCATCGCCCGGGCCCTGCTGCTGGACCCCGCCTTCATCGTGGCCGACGAGCCGGTCTCCGCTCTGGACGTGTCCGTCCAGGCCCAGATCCTGAACCTGATGATGGACCTGCGGGAAAAGTTCTCCCTGACCATGCTCTTCATCTCCCATGAGAT
>JAFZEB010000062.1 GCA_017560855.1 Ruminiclostridium sp. | reverse complement strand
TATGACGGAACAACTGAAACAAACCCTGGCCGATGGCCTGACCGGTCTGGGCCTCTCCCCCACCCAGGGGCAGATCGACCAGCTGGCCCTCTACTGTGACCGCCTGCTGGAGAAGAACCAGGTCATGAACCTGACCGCCATTACCGACCCTGCCGACGTGGTCACCCTCCACTTCCTGGACAGCGCCGCTCTGCTGGCCTCCCGGGACTTTGGGGGCAAGAAGATCATCGACGTGGGCACCGGCGGCGGTTTCCCCGGCCTGGTGCTGAAGATCCTGGAACCCTCCATCCAGCTCACCCTCCTGGACACCCTGGGCAAGCGTATGGACTGGCTGGAAGAGGTCTCCGGGGAACTGGGGCTCACCGGCGTCACCTTTGTAAAAGGCCGTGCCGAGGAGTTCTCCCACAAGAAGGAGTTCCGGGACAGCTATGACCTGGCGGTCTCCCGGGCCCTGGCCTCCATGCCCATGCTGGCCGAGTTGTGCATCCCCTATGTGAAGGTGGGCGGACAGTTCCTGGCCATGAAGAGCAGCAAGAGTGACGAAGAGCTCCAGGCAGCGGAAAAGATCATCCGCACCCTGGGCGGTGAAAAGACCGACATGGCGGAGTATAAGGTCCCCAACACCGATGTTTTCCACCGCATCGTTACCGTGCATAAGGGTCGGCCCACCCCCAAGGGATACCCCCGGAAGTGGACCAAGATCAAAGAGTCGAAGGTTTAATACTTATTCTTGATAAAATGATTGGCATCATTTTATCGTGCCATTCCAATGGCAGCCGCCCTTGGCGGAAAGAAAAGTATTGCACGGCGTTTTTGCGGCGTAAACCCGCAAGCCGCAATGGATGCGGCTTAATCAAATGCTTTCAAAGCATTTGATTAAAAACTGGTATGACAGGTTTTCGTGTGTTTTGCACAAAAATAGTTGCAAGTTTCATGGAATTGTGCTAAACTATATCAGATAGTTTTTCGGGAGGAATGGCAGTGGGCACTGTAATCGTCATCACATCCGGAAAAGGCGGCACGGGAAAGACTTCCCTCACCGGCGGCATCGGAGCAGCTCTGGCCCGCCGGGGAAGCAAGGTCCTGTGCATCGACGGGGATATCGGTCTTCGCAACCTGGATATCACCCTGGGCATGACCGACGCCGCTCTGATGGATTTCACCGATGTGATTTCCGGCCAGTGTGAACTGGACCGGGCAGCTGTACCCCACCCCACCGTTTCCAATCTGTCTCTTCTCACCGCCCCCCTGACTTTGCCGGAAGAGTTCGCCGGAGAGGAAGGGTTCCGGGCCATGCTGGACCAGGCCAGAGAGGTGTATGATTACATCCTCATCGACTGTCCCGCCGGTCTGGGCCAGGGCTTCCGGCTGGCGACCTGTGGTGCCGACCGGGCCGTGGTGGTGTCGGTGAGCGATCCCTCTTCCCTGCGGGATGCCCAGCGTGTGGTCACCCAGCTGGCCCATCTGGAGACCGTCCACCTGGTGGTCAACCGGGTGCGCCGTCCCCTGCTGAAAAAGATGGAGACCACCATCGACCACGCCATGGACACCGCCGGCCTGCCCCTGCTGGGTCTGGTGCCGGAGGATGCCAACGTCCAGCTGGCATCGGGCAGAGGACAGCTTCTGGCAGACAGCGGAAAGGGAGCCGCCCAGGCCTTTGGAAACATCGCCCGCCGTCTGCAGGGCGAGGAAGTCCCCCTCATGAAGATCCCCCGCTGGTGATCTGAAGAGGCCATTTTTCCCAACCAACCAAGCACCCTTCCTTGTGGAGGTGCGCAGCGAAAGGATGAGCCTGTAATGAATATCGCATTGATGAGCCACGACCACAAGAAGGAACTGATGGTTCAGTTCTGTATCGCTTACTGCGGCATCCTGTCCAAGCATACGGTCTGCGCCACCAACACCACCGGCCGTCTCGTTGCGGAAGCCACCGGCTTGCCTGTCCGCCTCTTCCTGTCCCATGCCCACGGCGGCAGCCAGCAGATCGGCGCACGGATCGCCTACAACGAGATCGACATGGTGCTGTTCTTCTCTGATCCCCGGTCCAGCGACCTGGACCCCGACCTGAAGTACATCCAGCAGATGTGCGACCAGTACAACATCCCCTTCGCCACCAACGTTGCCACGGCTGAGATCCTCATTCACGGCCTGGAGCGGGGCGACCTGGACTGGAGAGAGATCGTGAACCCCTCTCTGAAGCCTG
Source organism: Ruminiclostridium sp. (assembly GCA_017560855.1). GTDB lineage: Bacteria > Bacillota > Clostridia > Oscillospirales > Oscillospiraceae > Evtepia. Next base: position 743 of record JAFZEB010000062.1, on the reverse strand, counting down.
TTACGGTGTAAGAAACGATATGTAAAAATGCGTCCTCGTTCCGGGCATCAGGGACGAAGACGCATTTTTAAGGTTTAACCTCTCCCAAAGGGAGAGGTTAAAGGCTCCCTTGTGCAAAGGGAGCTGGCAGCCGAAAGGCTGACTGAGGGATTGTGCGGCAGGATTCTCCGGTTCTGCCATAAGTTGATGCGAAATCGCAGCATCTGCCAAGACAATCCCTCCGCCTCGCATTCGCTCGGCACCTCCCTTTGCACAAGGGAGGCTGAGGGGGTGCAAAAGGCAAAACCTTTCCCCAAACATTAAAATTAGGAGGTCCTTCCTATGGAACGGATGAAACCCCGGACCCTGTCCGGCTTTATGGAACTGCTCCCCGGCCCTCAGACCCAGTTTGAGCGGATGCTGGAGAGCCTGCGCCGTACCTATTCCCTGTACGGCTTTACCCCCCTGGATACCCCCGTCATCGAGTCTGCCGAGATCCTGCTGGCCAAGGGCGGCGGCGAGACCGAGAAGCAGATCTACCGCTTCACCAAGGGTGACAGCGACCTGGCCCTGCGCTTTGACCTGACCGTCCCCCTGGCCAAGTATGTGGCCCTCCACTACGCTGACCTGACCTTCCCCTTCCGCCGCTATCAGATTGGCAAGGTCTACCGTGGCGAGCGTGCCCAGAGAGGCCGCTTCCGTGAGTTCTACCAGTGCGACATCGACGTGATCGGCGACGGCAAGCTGGATATCTCCAACGAGGC
>JAFZEB010000061.1 GCA_017560855.1 Ruminiclostridium sp. | reverse complement strand
GTCCCACAGCATACCGAACTGGTTGGCCAGCAGAACCTTCTTTGCCATACCCACCATGAAGAGGCGGACGCCGGAGTTGAACAGGGTGGGGGTCTCCTTCCGGCTCACCAACTGCTCGTTTACGTCCACATAGCGGACGATGGGACCGGCGATGAGCTGGGGGAAGAGGGAGATGTAGCAGGCGAAGTTCACGAAGTTGCGGGAAGCCTCGCAGTCCTGCCAGTAGACGTCGATCAGGTAGGACACCGCCTGGAAGGTATAGAAGGAGATGCCGATGGGCAGGGCGATGTTCACATCGGGGATGGCGGTGTTGCCGGTGAGGTCCTTGAAGGTCCCCACGAAGAGACCGGCGTACTTGAAGACACCCAGGGCTGCCAGGTTCAGGACGATGCCCACAATAAGGACGGCTCGCTTGGCCCCCTTGGTGGTCTGCTTGCCGATGAGGATGCCGCAGATATAGTTGACCAGGATGGACCCGATCATGATAAGGACATAGATGGGCTCACCGTAGGCGTAAAACACCAGGTTTGCCAGCAGAAGGAAGAAGTTACGGAACTTAAACGGCAGGATGTGGCTGACCAGCAGCACCACCGTCAGAAACAGGAACAGGAAAGGAAGACTGGAAAAGACCATAGTTTTTTATATTCTCCCGTGAATACTGCCGGACGGTCTCAACGATCGTCCGGCAGTGTGATTTGTGGATGGTTCGGTTGGTTAGCCCACTGCGCTCTGGAAGGCAGAGGACATGGCGTCGTAGTGGTTGGTGAAGAAGAGGCCAACATACACCCCGCTGGTGATCACGTCGCAGCTCTCAGCCAGTTCCAGGCTTGCAGGGTCATAGGAGGCAGCCTGGTCAGCGATAGAGGTCAGACGACCTTCCAGCTTGGCAGCGATATCAGCAGCAGCAGCCTCGTCCACAGCCTGGATCATGACCACTTCTTCAGGGAATGCACCGCCGGTCATGGCATTGAAGGCAGCAGCGTTCACCACCTGGGCAGCGTCGATGCCGTAAACGTTGGTCAGGTTCTCAACAGGGACCTCAATGTAATCAGCGATGCCGGCATCGGCGATCATCTGTGCCATCAGGCCAGCCAGGTCAGCGCCGGCAGCAGGCTCGGTGACTTCGGTGCCTTCTTCCGTGCCGGGGTCCACGGTCTCGGTCTGGGCGGGGTCGGTGGTTTCTTCGGCCTCGTCGCCGCCGCAGGCGGTCAGGGTCAGCATCATGGTCAGGGCCATCAGGGCCATCAGCAGGGCAAATACACGTTTCATAGCTTCTCTACATCCTTCGTGTTTTTTATTTTACTTCAGTGCTTCTGGTACGTGGGTCAGCAGGTATTCGGCCCATGCCGCCGCACCGTTGTAATTTAAGTGGATCCCCATGGCTTTGTCGCCGCTGTAGTCATCCCGCAGATAGCCCGCCTCATTGGACAGAGCCTCTCTGGATTCCACATAGTACCACGCCCGCTCCCGGCAAACTTCCAGGACCTTGGCGTTGTATGCGGCGATGGTTTCGTTGTTCAGGGCAGCATCTGCCCGGGGACTGGTCTCCGTCATGGGGGTAACGGGCTGGACCAGAATGGTGGCTTCGGGGGATTTCGCCAGAATGGTATCAATCAATGTTACCAAATCCTGACACGCTCTGTCAACACCTCCGGCGATGCAATTCATGCCCAGCATCACATAAACTTTGCTTGCACCGCTGGCCAAGACCGCATCCTCCAGTCGGGGGCGCTGGCCGGACCCCTTGGGGTACTCAGGCAGACGCTCGTGACCGGCGGTATAGGACAGAGCACCGGCGGGGCTGAGGCTCTCAGAGCAGAGGAAGGTGGCCTGGCCCAGGGTGCCGTAGGCATCGTTGTAATACTGCAGCATCACGGAAACAGAGTCTCCGATGAAGGCTGCATCTGCGAACCAGTCGGCAGAGACTGCCTCCGAGGCGGGAACCACCGGCTCAAAGGCCTGAGGCAGTTCGTCCACGGGTTCCTCCTGCTGGGGTTCCTCCTCCGGTTCTTCTTCCTGGGGGGCAGGCTCCTGGACCGAGAGGTACTCCTCCTCGCCTTGGGTCTCCTCCGGGCTCTGGCCGCAGGCGCACAGAGAGAACAGGAGCAGAAGGGTCAGCATAAGGGATATGTAACGTTTCATTGGGTTTCTCCTTTTCTGAAAAGTCATGCTCCTATCCTATCACAGGTTTCCCTGTGTGATTCTGAATATTTTCTTACAGTTTGTCGGCTTACAGCAGGTCCTCGGGAATGTGGTTGAGCAGGTACTCCACCCAAACCTTGGCGCCGTCATAGGTGAAGTGCATGCCCATGCTGGACTTGTCGCTGCAGAAGTCCTCAATGAGGAAGCCGTTGGCATCCTTAAACCGCTCGGACACATTCACAAAGTACCAGCGGTTCTCCTGGCAGATCTCCATCATCCGCTGGTTGAAGGCGTTGATGGCGTCGTTGTTGAGTTTCTCGCTGGTGCTCTTGCTGTTGGCCGTCATGGGGGTGACGGACTGGATCACGATCTGCACGTCGGGGTTCCGGGCGGCGATGTTGTTCAGGATCTTCACATAGTCTCCGGTGGACTTCTCCAGACCGTAACCGATGTTGTCCATACCCAGCATCACATAGCACACCTTGGCACCGCTGGCCGCCACGCTCTCTTCAATGGCAGGCTTGTTGCCGGAGCCCTTGGGATACTCAGGCAGGATCTGGCCGGTGAGCATATTGGTGGGGCTCATGCTGCCGGCGCACAGGAACTGGGCCTTGCCCAGAGCGCCGCTGGCCGTGCAGTAGGACTCCAGGGTCACGGAGATGGAGTCGCCGATGAAGACCGCCTGGTCAAAGAAGGACACAGGACCGGGCTCGTCAGTGGCGGGCACCAGAGCGGTGAAGGGGATATCCGTGTAGTTCTTATAGAGGTCATCGTAGGCACCGGGGGTCAGGTCCACCAGACGGGCCCCTTCAGGAACGGCGGTGTCGGCGGCCATCATGATGCGGTAGATGACAGCGCAGACCTCCTGGCGGGACATGTTGTTGGTGGGATAGAAGAACCCATTCTCATAGCCCTTGACCACACCGGCCAGCTGGCAGGCGGTCACGCCGCTGCGGGCGTATTCCTGGATATACAGGGAATCCTTGAACTGGTCGGGCTCCACCACCTGGATCATGTCGATCTGCTCCAGGGCAGCAAAGCGGGCCAGGATGGTGCACACCTGCTCACGGGTCAGCAGTTCATTGGGCCCGAAGGTGGTCTCACTGGTGCCGTTGACCAGACCCTGTTCATAGGCCCAGCAAACAGCGTCGTACAGCCCGGAGTCCTTATCCAGATCTTCAAAATCAGGGGAATCCTTTTCCTCGACAGGTTCCAGCTTCTCCCGCTTCTTAAAGGCACCGCTGTCCAGGTTGTACAGATACAGCACCAGGTTTCCGCGGGTCTCTTCAGTGGTGGGGTTAAACTGATCCACCTCAGGCAGAACGCCGGCTTTGCTCAGTTCTGTGATATACTGATAGCTCCACAGGCTTTCGTTCACGTCCAGGTAGGGGTTTACCCACTCTTTATTTCTTTCGATACCGCCCCGGATCATCGATCCTGCGGAGAATAACACCATAAATACCAGAAACCAAACAATGGCAAGCTTGGCTTTCTTCATACCCATCATCCTTTGAAAAAAATCTCGTCTGTTTCCTAAAAATACAGACAGGCAGAGGTCTTAATATTTTACAAAATCTTCTGCACCAAAAGCGCATCATTTTTCACCCTTTTTCCCCTTTTCTCCCCACAGATCCCGCCGTCTTCCTCTCCCTCATGGGGCAAGAGGGATCCCCCCTCCCGTGGCTCTTTTGGAAAAATCCTGTGGCATCCCGGCGGAAAAGGTGGTATACTATAGGTTAGCCAAAAACAAAAGGAGGGATCTGTGTGGATACGCAAAACCGCCCCATTGGCTTCTTTGACTCCGGCCTGGGAGGCATCAGTGTGCTGCGGGCCTGCACAGCCCTGCTGCCCCGGGAGGATTTCCTCTATTTTGGGGATTCCGTCAACGCCCCCTACGGGGAAAAGTCCCTGGAAACCGTCCGGGATCTGACCATTCAGGCCATCGACGGCCTCATTGCCCAGGGGGTCAAGGCCGTGGTGGTGGCCTGCAACACCGCCACCAGCGCTGCCATTACCCTTCTGCGGGACAAGCACCCCCAAATGCCCATCATCGGCATCGAACCGGCCGTGAAGCCCGCCGCCCAGGCCCACAACAGCTCCTCCGTCCTGGTGATGGCCACCCCTCTCACCATCCAAGAGGACAAGTACCAGAAACTGGCCGCCGCCTTCTGCGACCAGGCCAATGTGATCTCCCTCCCCTGCAAGGGGCTGGCCGAGCTGGTGGAGCAGGGACACATGGAGGACGAAGTCATGGACGACTACCTCCAGACCCTCTTCCTTCCCTTCCGCCACTGCAGCGTGGAGTACATTGTCCTGGGCTGCACCCACTACCCCTTCGTCCGGTCGGCCATCCGAAAAAATTTCGGCCGCCCGGTAGAGATCATCGACGGCAGCGACGGCACCGCCCGCCAGCTGAAGCGCCAGCTGGAGAATGCCGGACTTCTCTCCCAACGGGAGACCCCCGGCCAGGTGACCTTCCTCAATAGCCGCCCGGAGATGGTGGCCAAATGCTGGGAGCTTTACAATTTGGAGTATTAAAAAAGCGGAGCCTTTCGGCTCCGCTTCTTTCGTCTTGCAAAGAATATGGCTGCGTGAAGAACTCTGCCTCCCCTGCGAGGGGAGGTGGCTTCGGCTTTGCCGAAGTCGGAGGGGTGCGGGAACTAAGGGTATGCTGTCGTACCGACACGACAGTTTTATCCCAGGTCAACACCCCTCAGGCTGCTTCGCATCCAGCTCCCCTCTAAAGGGGAGCCTTTCCTGATTTTGCAGCGATCGTTTTTAGCGTGGCAATAATTATTCAGCAGCGGTCAGAGTGATGTCGTAGAAGGCGCCGTTGCCGTTGTCATCCAGGCCGTAGCCCCAGATGGCAACGCCGGCCAGACCGGACACATCCAGTTCAATCTCCATGGCGGGGTCGCCCAGGTGGACGATTTCGTTAAAGAGCTGGATCTCTTCCCCTTCGAAGGTGAAGCCGCCAACGTACAGTTCAAAGCGGGAGTCCATGTTGTCACCGAAGGGATAGGACTCGAAGATGCCCTTCAGGGTGGTGTACTTGCCGTCCAGCTGGTAGTGTGCGCCGCACCACAGCTCAGAGCCATCCAGGCGGTTGAAGGGAGTGCGTTCCTCACCGGCGGCGTTGGTGAACTTGGCGGCTTCGCCGGTGAGCATGACCATGTTCTCGCTGGCTGTCATGGGGAAGAGGTTCAGGGGCATCTCCTGGCCGGGCTGTGCACCAAGCAGGACGGCGGCGGTCTCCTGATCCCAGTCAATGGGGGTGCCGAACAGGCCGCTCACGGCACGGACAGGCAGGTAGGTGGTGCCCTTGTACAGCAGGGGTTCCACCTCGTTGCCGTTGACGTCGGTGGGGGTGAACTCCTCGCCATCCACCTGAATGGAAATACCGGTGTGGACGGTGATGGTGTTGGCCACGGTGGCGGCGAAGCCGGGGATGACCAGCATGCTCACCATCAGGGTAGCCACGATGCCGGCAGCGAATGCGGCGGCCAGTTTGCCTTTCTGTTTCATGGTTCTTTCTCCTTTTCATCGTTTTTTCATAAGGCCTTTTCGTCGGATCGATTCCAAAAAGTGTACTTTTTGAGACTTTGTGCCAACAGAATATATATGGCAGCTCTTTTGTCAAATTCATCAAAAAACGCACAAAACCCTTGCATTGTTTTGTGTCTTGATATATAATTAAGTGTACAAAAATAAGGTCTCAAAAGGTACACCTTTTGAGACCTTATTTTCTTTTTTGCGAAAAAAGAGGGCGTGTCACCACTGGAAGATGACACACCCTGCGCTGTTGTTACCGTCTTCTCTCCTCCCCCACCGTGTCCCGGAACTCCCGGAGCCGCCGGTAGAAGGTGGCCCGGCAGAGGCCGGTCCGGCGGAGGGCCTCCTGGAAGGTGATCTTCTCCCCCTCCCAGTCCCGCACCACCTGGACGAACTCCCGGGGTACGCTCTGACTGGGTCGGCCAAACTGCACCCCACGGGCCTTGGCGGCGGCGATCCCCTGGGCCTGGCGGGTATGGATGTTCTCCCGCTCGTTCTGGGCCACAAAGGACAGGATCTGCAGGACCAGATCGGCGATAAAGGTCCCCATCAGGTCCTTGCCGTTCCGGGTGTCCAGCAGAGGCATATCCAGCACGCAGATGTCCACCCCGATCTCCTTGGTGAGGACCCGCCACTGGCTTTGGATGTCCTCGTAGTTCCGCCCCAGCCGGTCGATGCTCAGCACATACAGAAGGTCCCCCGGCCGCAGCCGCCGGACCAGCCGCTGGTACTGGGGCCGCTGAAAGTCCTTGCCGGACTGCTTATCCACATACAGGTTCGGGGGCTTCACCCCCGCCTGGGCCATGGCCAGCCGCTGACGGTCTTCGTTCTGGTCCACACTGGAGACCCGGATGTATCCATACACATTCCCTGCTTCCATAGAAATCCTCCTTCCGAACAAGTTCCTTTCAGCATAGCAAAAGCCTGTGGCCCCATGGTTACGGCAGCTCAACGGCAAAGGCTTCTCCCCGGGGAGAAGCTGTCTGCGAAGCAGACTGATGAGGGGAACTGGTAGAACGGACGATCGTGATCCCCATTTGCCAATTCCCCTCTTCCGTCACGCCCTTGGCGGATCCCTCACAGCAGGCCCAGTCTCCCCAGGATGGCCGCCACCTCGCTCCGCTTGGCGAAGGCCTCCGGCCCGCCGGAGAGGACCTTCCTCTCTTCCGCCTTCTGCCACCAGCCCTCGGCCTGACTCCAGTCTGCCTCGGTTAGGGTCCGGGCGTGGCGCTGGGCCTTCACCAGAAGCTCATAGGCCTCCTGGTCGGTGAGGGTCTTTACGATCTCATAACCTTCCATAGTTTCCTCCTTTCCCTGGGGCTTTTCGATGACCCAGTAGTATTTCACCTGCTGCCGGAACAAATTCCAGTCCCCTCTGATCCGGCTGGACCGGGTGGAAGCCGGGTCGTTGATAGACACCACGTTCCCCTCCACCTTCCACACCAGCACATAGTGACCGGAGCTGGTCCACAGGCCCTTGCCCATGCAGGCAATGACCAGGTCTCCCCGGTCCAGGGCATCCCTCACCTGGGCGTGGTAGGCCGAGGTGGCGTTTCCGTAGAGATTGGTCCAGTTCAGCCGGGTGACCTGCAGGCCATATCTGGCCCCGGCGGGCTCAAAGTACCCGTAATAGGTCCCCTGACGGGGGGCTTTGTACCCGTGGGCCAGGGCCCAGGCGCACTCTGTCTTGGGAGTCACGGTCTTGTCCACCCAGGTGGCCAGGACCATGGCCATGGCAGTGGGTCCGCAGCCGGAGGCAGCAATGGTGGTCTTCTCCCCCGGGGCGGAGTAGTCCAGACTCCCCCAGCGGGGGTCGGTCTGGAGATAGGATACCGGCTGACTCATTCCTTTTCCTCCTCCCAGTTGTCCCGCTTGGTGAAGAAGTAGGTGATGACCGCGCCGTAGGCCGTGCAGAAGATGTTCTGAGCCTCAGCATTCACCCCACCGGGACAGAACAGCAGGGCAATCAGCGCCCCGGTCATGGCCAGGGTGACGATGCTCTTCACGTCGATCAGGTCGTAAAATTTCTTCATGGGTTTTCCCTCCTCAAAAAAGTAGTCTCTACTAATAGGCGAAAAAACCGGGTTTCGTGTACGCAAACGTACACGTTTCAAAAAATAATTTGACGATAGAGTCCCAGTGTCCTATTTTCGGGATTTGGACGGCTTTTCCTTGACGGATATGGTGTTTACGTGTAAACTGTCAATGTATAGCATCTTTTTCCAACACATTACAAAATTTTGGAAAGGAGGGCCCCCTTATGGAGCCCAAGGTCATCAGTCCCCGCCGGGGTCTCGCCATTGAGATCCTGCTCTTCCTGGCCTACTCCTTCTTCAGCGCCTCCTGGATGGTCGGTTCCATCGTCACCCCCGACATGGTCTCCGAATTCGGCGGCACCGATATCCCTTCCTCGGTGAACAACGCCATCTCCCTGGCCAAGATCCTGGGCAACTTCGTGGCTGCCTGGATCCTGGTGAAGCTGGGTCCCAAAAAGACCGTGGCCTTCTCCTGCCTGCTCATTGGCGCGGTGGTGGCGGGTGCTTTCTCCACCGGCCTGTATTTCTTCGTGCTGACCCGGTTCCTGCTGGGCTTCGGCGGCGCGGTGCTTATGATCTGCATGACCCCCTACGTGGTCTACTGCTTCGATGCCAAGCACCACTCCCTTTTCATCGGGCTGAACAACGCCGGCCCCAACACGGGCAACCTCATCGGTCTGCTCACCATCAACCCCGTCCGGGCCTGGCTGGGTGACTGGCGTGCCGTGGTCCTCTTCTATGGCATTTTCAGCGTGGTCTTCCTGGTGGCCTGGCTGATCGTGGGCAAGGACTATCCCATCGCCCCCAAGGATACCAAGAAAGAGAGCCTGGCTGAGAAGAGCTACACCTATAAGGACGGCTTCAAGGAGCCCTTCCTCTACCAGTTCCTGCTGACCATGACCGGCCGACTGGTGCTCTACACGGTGATGCTCTACCTCTTCCCCCTGAACCCCGACTTCACCGTGGACTCCCAGTTCATCTCCATGATGATCGCCCTGACGGGCATCCCCGGCACCATCATCGGCATCATCCTCTCCAAGAAACTCAAGCGGCAGATCAACCTGTTCCGGTTCTCGGGCATCGCCCAGTCTACCCTCTTCTTCCTGATGATCCTCACCAAGTCTCCGGCCATCGCCACCACCTCGGCCATCCTGCTGGGCTTTGTGGTCTTCATCTCCACCCCCTCCCTCTTCACCCTGCCCACCAAGCTCCCCGGGGCCACCCCCCAGAAGGTGGCCGTCATCCTCACCATCTACTGGGCAGCGGCCTACAGCCTGCAGATGGTGGTGTACGCCTGGGTGGTCCGTCTGGTGAACACCACCGG
>JAFZEB010000060.1 GCA_017560855.1 Ruminiclostridium sp. | reverse complement strand
GTCATCTACGACGCCATCAACGAGATCGAGGCCGCCATGAAGGGCATGCTGGCTCCCAAGTTCAAGGAAGTGGAACTGGGCTCTGCAGAGGTCCGTGAGGTCTTCCGTATCACCGGCGTCGGCATGGTCGCCGGCTGCTACGTCACCGAGGGCAAGATGCAGCGCGGCGCACAGCTCCGCCTGGTCCGCGACGGCATCATCATCTACGACGGCACCATCTCCTCCCTGCAGCGCTTCAAGGACTCCGTCAAGGAAGTGGCCTCCGGCTACGAGTGCGGCATCACCTTCGAGAAGCACCAGGACATCAAGGTGGGCGACGTCATCGAAGCCTTCATCATGGAGCAGATCCAGGTCTGATCCTCCCTACCCCAACAGATTCTTTACTGAAGAGGTATTACTATGGCATCCAACCGCATTGGACGAATCAACGAGGAGATCCAGCGTGAGCTGGCCTCCCTGCTGCGCACGGTCAAGGACCCCCGGGTCCACGGCCTGGTGACCATCACCCGTGTGGAAACCACCCCCGACCTGCGCTTTTCCAAGATCTATGTGAGCGTTCTGGACAAGAGCGATGTGAAGGAGGTCGTCAAGGGCCTCAAGTCCGCCGGCGGCTACCTGCGCCGGGAGCTGGGCCGTGCCCTCTCCCTGCGCTACACCCCCGAGCTGGTCTTCCAGGCCGATGACTCCATCGACCGGGGCACCCACATCCTCAAGCTCCTCAACGACATTGAACGCAAGGAAGGCGGCGGGGCAGAATGATCATTTCTGAAACCGCCCGCACCCTTCTCGGCCTGGACAACGTCCTCATCCTCACCCACCGGCGGCCCGACGGCGACACCATCGGCTGCGGCGCCGCCCTGTGTCTGGCCCTCCGCCAGCTGGGCAAGACCGCCTGGGTCCTGCCCAATGAGGACGCCCACGGCCTCTTTGACCCCTACTTTGAAGGGGTCCTGGCTCCCGCAGACTTCCAGTATGACGCTGTGGTGTCCGTGGACACCGCAGCCACTGGGATGCTCCCCGACAGCGCCAAGTTCCTGAAGGACCGGATCGATCTGTGCATCGATCACCACGGCTCCAACGAGGGCTATGCCAAGGAGACCTGCGTGGACGCCGCTGCCGCTGCCTGCGGCGAGGTGATGTACAAGGTCTTTGTGGAGATGGGCGTGGAAGTCACCGCCCCCATCGCCCTCCTGCTGTATATGGCCATCGCCACCGACACCGGCTGCTTTGTCTACTCCAACACCACCCCCGAGACCCATCGCATCGCCGCCGACCTCATGGAGACCGGCTTCGACGCCCAGTGGGTGAACAAGCGCCACTTCCGGGTGAAGTCCCTGAAGCGGATGCAGATCGAAAGCCGCCTCATCCAGGAAATGGACCTGGAACAGGAGGGCAAGCTGGTCTTTGCCTACGTGACCCTGGACCTCATCCGGGACATCCAGGCCACCGAGGAGGACCTGGAGGACATCTCCTCCTTCATCGGTCTGCTGGAAGGAGTGGACAATGCCGTTACCGTCCGTCAGCTGAACCCTCAGGAGTGCAAGATCTCCCTGCGCACCGACGGCAAGACCCTGAACGCTTCCGCTGTCTGCGCCCACTTTGGGGGCGGCGGTCATACGGCTGCAGCAGGCTGCACCATCCCCGGCACCCCCAAGGAGGCCAAGGCCGCCATGATGGAGGCCATTAAGAAGGTGCAGCATGGCTAACGGCATCATCGTCATCGACAAGCCCCAGGACTGGACCAGCCACGACGTGGTGGCCAAGCTCCGGGGCATCCTCCGGGAGCGCCGCATCGGCCACGCCGGAACCCTGGACCCCATGGCAACGGGTGTTCTGCCCGTCTTCGTGGGCCGGGCCACCCGGGCGGTGGAGTTTGCCGCCGAACGGGAAAAGGAATATATCGCCGGTCTTCGCCTGGGCCAGATCACCGACACCCAGGACGTCACCGGCAACACCCTGGAGACCCGCCCGGTCTCTGTGACCAGAGAGCAGGTGGAGGCCGTGCTGGACCAGTTCCGTGGGGACATCCAGCAGATCCCCCCCATGTACTCCGCCCTGAAAAAGGACGGCAAGAAGCTCTATGAGCTGGCCCGCCGGGGGGAAGAGGTGGAGCGCAAGCCCCGCCCCATCACCATCTACGAGCTGGAACTGCTGGAGCAGGTCTCCCCCACCGACTTCACCCTCCGGGTCCTGTGTTCCAAGGGAACCTACGTCCGCACCCTCTGCCACGACATCGGGCAGGTCCTGGGCTGCGGCGGCACCCTGTTCTCCCTCCGCCGGACCAAGTCTGCCGGGTTCACCCTGGAAGAGGCCGTCACGTTGGAGGAACTGAACGCCATGGAGACCCCGGGGGACAAGCTGCTGCCTGTGGAGTCCTACTTCTGCCGGCACCCCGTCCTCCAGCTGGACAGCGCCGCTGCGGAGAAGAAGGTCCGCAACGGCAACACCGTCCGCACCGATGCCCCCGAGGGCATCTACCGGGTCCACAGCCGTGAACAGGAGTTCCTCGCCCTGAGCGAGGTAAAAGACGGCTGTCTGACCACCATCAAAAGCTTTTTCGAAGCGTAAGGCCTTCCCGCCCCGCTTCATTTCCATCGCATGTGGAAGGAAGGAGCATCCTCTTGAACGAAACAAAACGAGTGATCGCGCTGGGGTTCTTTGACGGCGTCCACAACGGACACGCCGCCCTCATGCGCCGTACTGTCCAGGTGGCCCAGGAGATCGGAGCCACCCCCTCTGCCTTCACCTTTGACCCCCATCCCCAGACCGTCATTCTGGGCAAGCCCATGCCCCTCATCACCTCCCCCGAGGACCGGGGCGACCTGATGCGGAAGTACTACGGCATCCAGGACGTGATTGTGGAGCCCTTCACCCCCCAGTTCATGAAGCAGCACTGGCGGAGCTTCCTGGAGGAGACCCTTATCCAGGGCCTGGGGGCCGTCCATCTGGTGGCCGGTCACGACTACCACTTCGGCTACAAGGGCGAGGGCAACCCCCAGCTGCTGAAGGAAGCCTGCGCCGAGTTGGGCATCGGCTGTGACATCATTGAAAAGGTGGAGCAGGAGAGCATCACGGTCTCCTCCACCTATATCCGCACCCTCATCGCCCAGGGCGAGATTGAGCGGGCCAATGAGTTTCTGGGGCATCCCTACACCCTCAGCGACCGGGTCTCCCACGGCAAGAAGCTGGGCACCACCCTGGGCTTCCCCACCGTGAACCTGAAGCTGAAGGAGCATGTGCTCCCCCCTGCCAAGGGCGTCTACGCCACCAAGGTCATTCTGGAAAACGGCGAGACCCACATCGCTGTCACCAATGTGGGCACCCGTCCCACCGTGGACGACGGCGACCACCTGACCATTGAGGGCTTTATCCTGGACTTCAACGGCGACCTCTACGGCCAGAAGATCCAGATGGAGTTCTACAAGTACCTGCGGCCCGAAAAGAAGTTCCCCTCCTTCGACGCTCTGAAGGAAGAGGTCTTCCGGAACGCCCAGCAGACCAGAGATTACTTTGCTGAAAATCCTTAACATGAAAAAAGTCCAGGACCTGACGGTCCTGGACTTTTTCATATAAGTATGTTTTTCGAAGCGAAACTCATTGTGTCAGCATACGAACAGCTTCTTCCTTGGTGGACACAAAGAACACGCTCTTTCCCTGATTGCTCTCATAGATAAAATCTCTGAGAGGCTTGCTGGTGTAGCCGGAATAATCGCCGTAGATCGCAATTCGTCCCCCATAGTTGATGTACTTTTGCAGGATCTCACCGGCAAGTCCGGTGCTGAGAACAAAGAACTCCTCCACAATGAGGTTTTTGTCGATCACAATATTTTTTGTGCCGACATCATACTTTGCGGTCATCAGTACATCAAGGGCGGACTGCGGGTCGGAGATCACGATGGCATCGCTTTCCACCACGGCACACAGGATCCCATTTTGCTCGATTCTCGATAGATTCACTCACAGTACCTCCTCTCTACTGTTTGATACCAGGGATGCAGCAGGACCGCATCCCAAAAAATTCTTTTTAGTATAGCATAACGAAATCAGAGGCACAACCTACGCTTCGTAGAATCCTCACGACAGATGAATCGTCCACGATTTTATATATGATGGATATTTTCCCCCTCCGCCACGGTGCCGGTGGAGTCGGCCACCTTGGAGAAGGCAAACTTCTGCTTGGCGTACAGGCCGCTGTAGCCGGAAACCAGGAAGCTGGCGGCCACCGCCACCAGGAAGCCCCCGGGATTGCAGAAGGAAAAGACTTCAAAGCCCAGCACCAGGGAGGTCAGGGGGCAGTTGGTGACGCCGCAGAACACAGCCACCATGCCGATGGCGGCGGCATAGGCCGGGTCCAGGCCCAGCAGAGGTCCCATGACACAGCCGAAGGAGGCGCCGATGGCAAAGGCCGGGACGATCTCGCCCCCCTTAAATCCCGCCCCCAGAGTGATGGCCGTCAGGAGCATTTTCAGGGCGAAGTCCCAGGGAAGGGCCTTCCCCTGGCCGATGGACTGGTCAATGAGGGCCTGACCGCTGCCCAGGTAGTACCGGGTGTCCAGCAGAAGGGTCAGCAGCACCACCACACAGCCGCCCACCACCACCCGCAGGTAGGGGTTGGGGAAGAGCCGCTCCAGAAACTGGCGGACACCGGCGAAGGTATAGCACACCAGGATGCTCAGCAGACCACACAGGACAGCCAGGATCAGCACCCGGGTGAAGAACAGAAAATCTTCCGGGGAAGAGGCCAGGGAAAAGACCACCGCATGACAGCCCATCAGCTGGGCCACCTCACCCGCCACAATGGAGGAGACCACGCAGGGCAGGAAGGCACCCATGGGGAGCATGCCCACGCAGGAAATTTCCAGGGCAAAGATCACGGCAGAGATCTGGTTGCCGAAGACGGCCGAGAAACCGGCGCTCATGCCGCACATGACGGCCAGGTCCTCGAACTCGTCCCCCAGCCGGAAGATGTGGCGGACCACCTCGGCCAGGGAACCGCCCAGCTGGAGGGCCGCACCCTCCCGGCCGGCAGAACCGCCGAAGAAGTGGGTCAGCAGGGTGGCCGCAAAGATCACCGGGGCCAGAAGCCGGGAGACCGGCTGTTCCCCTCGGGCGGCCTGGATGACGATGTCGGTGCCGCCCGCCGTCTTGATGTCCCCCTTTTTGTAGAGCCAGACGATGACAAGGCCCACCAGGGGCAGCAGGAAAATGCTCCAGAACACCCCGTTGCGGAACACATCGGACAGAGCCAGCAGCCGGGAGAAGGCACCGCCGATGACACCCACCACCATGCCTACACCCAGGGCGAAGAAGATGGCCCGGGCGTTGATGCGCAGGCTCTCTGCGCTGAAGATCATCTCGGCATAGACCTCACGAAACAAACCTTTTGGCTTATATTTCCATTTTTTCAACCCAGAACCACCCCCTTTTTTCAACAAAAATCATCGTTTGTATCATACCACATTTCCCGCCGTTTGCAATCCGAAATCCCACGGCAGAAACCTTGTCAGAATTGTGCATTCTATGGTATGATTAGACATTAAGACTCAAGAAAACGAGGTGATCCCCGTGCAGATCGGTTCTGTACACATTGATTCCCCCCTGGTCCTGGCTCCCATGGCCGGGGTGACGGACATCGCCTTCCGAAGCATATGCCGGGAACTGGGCGCCGGTTACACCATCACCGAGATGGTCAGCGCCAAGGCCCTGTGCTATCAGGATAAAAAATCCATCCCCCTTCTCCGCTTGGAAGAAGGGGAACACCCTGCGG
The DNA here is from genome assembly GCA_017560855.1 of Ruminiclostridium sp. Lineage (GTDB taxonomy): Bacteria > Bacillota > Clostridia > Oscillospirales > Oscillospiraceae > Evtepia. The sequence goes on along the minus strand of JAFZEB010000060.1, from coordinate 14,657 downwards.
GTGTCCAGCTCTTTGGCAGCGACCCTGTATGCATGCAGGAGGCCGCCGAGATCGCCATGAAGGTCTCCGGGGCGGACATCCTGGACATCAACATGGGCTGTCCTGTCCCCAAGGTAGCCAACAACGGGGACGGCTCCGGCCTGCTCAAGGACCTGGACAAGGCCTGTCGGGTGGCGGAAGCCACCATCAAGGGGGCCGGAGGCAAGCCGGTCACCGTCAAGATGCGTCTGGGCTGGGACAAGGGCAACATCGTCTGCCTGGAACTGGCCAAGATGCTGGAAAGCCTTGGCGTGGCCGCCATTACCCTCCACGGCCGCACCAAGGTCCAGATGTACTCCGGCACCGCTAACTGGGACTACATCCGGGAGATGAAGCAGGCTCTCTCCATCCCGGTCATCGCCAACGGCGACGTGTTCTCCGGCAAGGACGCCGCCCACATCCTCAAGTACACCGGAGCCGACGGCGTCATGATCGCCCGGGGCGTCTTCGGCAACCCCTGGATCTTCCAGCAGGCCAGGGCCGCCATTGCCGGAGAGCCCATCCCGCCCCTGCCTCCCCTGGCAGAGCGGTGCGACGTGGCGGTGAAGCAGTTTGAAATGGCCGCCAAGTACAAGAGCGAGCGGATCGCCTGTCTGGAGGCCCGGAAGCATTACGCCTGGTATCTGAAGGGGGTCCCCCACGCCAGCTACTGGAAGAGCGAGATCTCCAAGATCTCCACCCTGGAGGACGTCTACCGGGTCACCGCAGGCATCAAGCGGGAGCTGAAGGACGACGACCATGACCGATGACCGACTCCTTCTGCAGAAGGCCCAGGAGGGGGACCGAAGGGCCTTTGAGGGGCTGATCGGTCTGCACAGCTCCAAGGTCTACAACCTGGCCCTGGGCTACACCGGCCGTCACCAGGACGCAGAGGAGATCACCCAGACGGTATTTCTCAAGGTATGGAAGGCCCTCCCCCAGTTTCGGGGAGGGTCCGCCTTTTCTACCTGGCTCTACCGGCTGACCCTCAACGCCTGCACCGACCACTACCGCCGGGAGAAAAAACGCCGGGGAGACCTGTCCCTGGACGACCCTGACCTGGCTCCCATCCGGGACACGGCCCCCTCCCCCGAGGAGATCGTCATCCAGCGGGAGGAACAGGCCATCCTGCGCAAGGCCCTGGCGGACCTGCCCGAACACCACCGGGTGGTCCTGATCCTCCGGGAGATGGACGGCCTGAACTACCAGGAGATCGCCCAGGTCCTGGACATCGAACTGGGTACCGTAAAGTCCCGCCTGGCCCGGGCCCGCCGGGCCCTCCGGGAGAAGCTCCTGGCCGAGGGGAACCTTTTGGAAACTCCTCCGTCTAATTCTGAGAAAGGAGGGATGGCCCCATGATCTCCTGTGAACGCTGCGAAGAACTCTTGAGCGCCCGGCTGGACGGGGAACTGACCCCGGAGGATGCCCATCTTCTGGAAGCCCATCTGGCCCAGTGCCCGGACTGCCGGAAGCTGGACCGGGACCTGACTGCCCTCCACCAGCGGTTGAGCGCCCTCTCTTTGGACCCTCCCGAGCACCTGGCCGCCGCAGTCATGGCCCAGCTGGAAGACAAGGCTGCCCAGCCCTCAAAGAAAAAACGTCCCTGGCTGGCCGGTGTCTGTGCCGCCGCTGTGGTCCTGCTGGCCGTGGCCCTCTCCCCCCAGGTCCTGCCCTTTGGCGGTTCCGATGCCGCAGAAACCGAAGCCGCAGAAGCACCAACGGCAGCAGACATCGCTGGGGATACCGCCCCCGCCGAAGGGGGCGAGGCAGCCGCCGCCCCGGAGACGAGTCGGGCCGAACCCGAAAGCCAGAGCCAAAATACCGGGTCCCTTACCCAAGGCCAGGCACTGGAACTTCTGAATAATTATTTGGAAGAGAGAGACCTTTCCCTGCAGCTCACTCCCGGAACCCCACCGGAAGAGGGCGGTTTCTGGGTCTTTCTGGGGGAAAAAACTGACTCTGGAAAGGTCATCCGGTTCTCTGTGTCCTGCACGAATGGCTCCGTGGAGGAGACTCCTCTCCCCTGAAATCACGGATTGCCTATTTCCGTTATCTTTTTTTCATGTTTTTTTGTAAAAAATATATTTTATGTGTTGTCAGCTTTGAAGTATTGATGTATACTCTATCCATTGGCGATAATATCCCCGTTTGAGGACGGGAATGTATGTCCCGCCCCAATTTGCAAATAAGGAGAGAATTGATATGAGTTATTCCGTGCAAAATATCCGTAACGTGTGCCTGCTGGGTCACAGTGGCAGCGGCAAGACCGCTCTGGCTGAGAGCCTGCTGTTCATGACCGGTGCCATCAGCCGTATGGGCAAGAGCGCCGACGGCAACACTGTCTGCGACTACGACGCAGAAGAGATCCGCCGCCAGATCTCCATCTCCACCGCAGTGGCTCCCATCGAGTACAAGGGCTGCAAGATCAACCTGCTGGACACCCCCGGCGCATTCGACTTCTCCGGTGAGGTCATGGAAGCTCTGCGTGCTTCTGACGCAGCTATCATCGTCTGCTCCGCCAAGGACGGCATCTCCGTCGGCTTCGAGAAGGTTTGGAAGTACTGCGAAGAGCGCAACATGCCCCGCTTCATCTACGTCTCCAAGACCGACGAAGACAACAGCGACTACAACGCTACCTTCAACGCTCTGCGTGAGCGCTACGGCAACAAGATCGCTCCCATCGTGGTTCCCATGTGGGACGCAGGCAAGGTGACCACCGGCCTGATCGACCCCCTGAACAAGCGTGCTTACGAGCTGCAGAACTACAAGCGTGTCGAGGTTGCTATCCCCCCCGAGAAGGAATCCGTCGTTGCTGAGTTCAACGAGGCTCTGAAGGAAGCTGTCGCTGAGACCTCCGAAGAGATGATGGACAAGTACTTCGGCGGCGAGGACTTCACCTACCCCGAAATGATCAACGGCCTGCGTCAGGGCGTCCGCGACCTGTCCATGTTCCCCGTCCTGTTCGGCTCCGCTGTCAACTGCATCGGCTCCCTGATGCTGATGGACTATATCGTCGACCTGCTGCCCAACCCCATGGAAGGCAACTTCCACAAGGCTACCCTGGCAGACGGTGAGACCACCGAAGAGTTCGTCGTCTCCCCCGGCGGCGTGCCCACCGCTTTCGTCTTCAAGACCATCTCCGATCAGTACGGCAAGTACTCCATGATCAAGGTCCTGTCCGGCGTTATCACCTCCGACCTGGCTCTGGTCAACGCCCGCACCGGCGACACCGAGAAGCTGGGCCGTCTGTACAAGATGACCGGTAAGAAGGCAGAGGAAGTCAAGGAACTGACCTGCGGCGACATCGGCGCCATCGGCAAGATGGACAAGGTCAAGACCGGCGACACCCTGTGTGATCCTCGTAAGGTGGTCGCTCTGAAGGGCATCCCCTTCGCAGCTCCCTGCTACTCCAAGGCAATCGCTCCCAAGACCCGCGGCCAGGACGACAAGGTCGCAGCTGGTCTGGCTCGTATGAACGAGGAAGATCCCACCTTCACCGTGGTCAACAACGCTGAGACCCGTCAGGTGGTTCTGTCCGGCGCCGGCGACATGCAGCTGGACGTTCTGGTCTCCCGCCTGAAGTCCCGCTTCGGCGTTGAGGCTGAGCTGAGCGCTTATCGTGTCCCCTACCGTGAGACCATCAAGAAGAAGGTGGAAGCACACGGCCGTCACAAGAAGCAGACCGGCGGTTCCGGCCAGTTCGGTGATGTTAAGATCCGCTTCGAGCCCCAGTACGAGACCGAAGATGTGGTCTTCTGCGAAGAGGTCTTCGGCGGCTCCGTTCCCAAGAACTTCTTCCCCGCAGTTGAGAAGGGCATCCGTGACGCAGCTACCAAGGGCGTCCTGGCAGGCTATCCCCTGGTCGGCCTGAAGGCTACCCTGTTCGACGGTTCCTACCACCCCGTTGACTCCAACGAAATGGCATTCCGTACCGCTGCTCAGCTGGCTTACAAGGAAGGCATCGCAAACGCCAACCCCACCATTCTGGAGCCCATCGGTGCCCTGAAGGTCACCATTCCCGACAGCTACCTGGGCGACGTCATGGGCGACCTGAACAAGCGCCGCGGCCGCGTGATGGGTATGAACCCCACCGCTGACGGCGAGCAGGTCCTGGAAGCTGAAGTCCCCATGGCTGAGATGACCTCTTACGCCATCGACCTGCGCTCCCTGACCCAGAGCCGTGGTTCCTTCACCTTCGAGTTCGTCCGCTACGAGGAAGCACCTCCCGCAGCACGCGACAAGGCCATCGAAGACGCAAAGGCAATGGAAGAGGCCTAATCTCCCCTTTCCGTGTATAAAATCATCCCCCTCTGTCCCAAAGGACGGAGGGGGATTTTATTTTACATTTTTATTTTTTGAAACGTGTACGTTTGCGTACACGAAACCCCGGTTTTTCGCCTATATATAGAAGGAGGTTTTGCCTATGATCGAAAACCAGGGGGTCAAGCTGGTCCCCTTCCGGCGGGAAACCAAGCTGACCCGGTACTTAGCCCTGCCCAAGGAGCTTTTGAAGCTGAACATCTCCCCCACCGCCATGGTGGTCTACGCCCTGCTATTAGACCGGGCCAACCTGTCCCAGAAGAACAGCTGGACGGATGAGCGGGGACGGGTGTATGTCCATTTTGCCACGGAAAATATGGCCCAGTATCTTGGGCAGTCTGAGGGAAGTGCCAGACGGGTCATGAAGTCTTTGGAGGACCACGGTCTCATCAAACGGGTCAACAAGGGATTCAAGCATCCCAACGAGATCTTCCTGTGGGTTCCCACAGGTTCTGTGGATAACCTGGTGGAAACAGTACGGGCCGACATGGCTGACGCATCATAATATGCGGGGTTTCGCATGAATTTGTGCAGGCTTGCGCATAAAAATGTGCGCCTAATAACCGAAGGAAATAACCTGAGAAGAATAACCGAGAATCTTTGCCTGTTCTCCCTATAGGGGCGGAGAGAGGGAGAAATGGGATTTCTAAAACAGGGGAATCCGGAAACGTCCCCTCATCAGTCACCTGCGGTGACAGCTTCTCCCTCAGGGAGAATCCTTGTCGCTGCCTGCATGGGAAGCCTTCTCCCGGGGGAGAAGGTGGCTCGCCGTAAGGCGAGACGGATGAGGGCGACATGCAGAGGGACTCACTCTTTGGGCCCATCCACCAGATTGCCCTTCCGGTTCAGGGCGTGGACCATCTGGTCGATCTGCTTGCCCACGAACTCCACCTCCCGCCACAGTTCCTGGGCGGAGATGCGCAGGACACCGGCCCGGAGGGCGGTGAGCTGGATGAGACCGTCGGAGGAGGCCACCCGAACAGAGTAGTTCTTGCCGATGTCGGTCACCAGCTTCTCGATGAACATGTCGCCGGTCTCGTCCTGCTTGGTGTAGACCACGTGGATGTTGTGGTAGTCCGACTGGCTGCCCTGGCCGCCCTTGACCTTGTAGCCGTCAAAGACCACCACCAGGCGGCACTTCTTGTAGCCGCAGTAGTTGCTCAGGATATCCAGCAGCCGCTGGCGGGCGGCATCCAGGTTGTCCCGGGCGATGTCTTTCAGCTCCTCCCAGGCGAAGATGATGTTGTAGCCGTCCACGATGAGGTACTGCTGCTTGGGGGGCGCAATGGTCCGCTTGGGCACCGAGGTGTTCTTCTGGTTCAGGAACTGGCGGGTCCGGTCCTTGATGGGGCCGAAGGTCCGCTCGAAGATGGCCTCCAGCTCCTTCTCGTCGATGTCCAAGTTCTTGGTGAAGACCCGGGGGACCACCGGCTCATCTTCGGGCTTGCGGTCGGGGCGGAGGCAGCTTTCCAGGTGCATGTACTCCGGGACCTTGTCCCACTTGACGGTGAAGCCCGCCCCGTGGGCGCAGAAGACCGAGTCGGGGGTGTGGTCCAGGTCGGCCTCCGGCTGGTAGCCCATGGCCTCCACCACCTGCTTCTGGTTGTGGCAGGGGGCGTAGCCGTGGAGGGAGCAGGAGAACCGGCCCCGGCCATGGGTGTAGGCCGCCACCTCCAGGGGGTAGTCCTTCATGGCAGAGACCGGAGCCGTACCCGTGAGGATGGCCCGCTCTCCGTCACTCTCTGGGGAAGAGAAGGTGCCGGACATGGCCTGCAGGTCGCTGATGGCCCGGCCCAGCTGCTCGGCGGGCAGGTCCAGACGGAACTCGTACCAGGGCTCCAGCAGGACGCTCTTGGCCTGCATGAGGCCCTGCCGGACGGCACGGTAGGTGGCCTGACGGAAGTCGCCGCCCTCGGTGTGCTTCAGGTGGGCCCGGCCTGCCGCCAGGGTGATCTTCATGTCGGTGATGGGGGAGCCGGTGAGGACGCCCAGGTGGGACCGTTCCTCCAAATGGGTGAGGATGAGCCGCTGCCAGTTCCGGTCCAGCAGGTCTTCTGAGCAGTGGGCGTCGAAGACCAGCCCCTGGCCCTGTTCCAGGGGTTCCAGGATGAGATGAACCTCGGCGTAGTGGCGGAGGGGCTCGAAATGGCCAACGCCCTCCACGGTGTCGGCGATGGTCTCCTTGTACAGGATGCGGCCCTCGTCCACTTCCACCTCCACGTCGAACCGTTCCGAAATCAGACTCTTGAGGACCTCGATCTGGACCTGACCCATGAGCCGGGCGTGGATCTCCCGGGTGTGGGGGTCCCAGAGGATGGACAGCATGGGGTCCTCCTCCTCCAGCAGACGGAGCTTAGGGAGCATCACCTGGGGGTCACAGCCCTCGGGCAGGACCAGACGGTAGGTGAGGACGGGCTCCAGGAGGGGAGGGGCCGCCGGGGACTCGTGGCCCAGGCCCTGACCGGGATAGGTCTGGGTGAGGCCGGTGAGGGCGCAGATCTGGCCGGCCTTGGCCACCTCAATGGCATCAAACTTATTGCCGGAGTACAGGCGGACCTGGGTGACCTTTTCCTCCACTGTGTCCTCCCCCCGCATGGGGTAGTATTCCAGGGGGGAACGGACCTTGAGGGAACCGCCGGTGACCTTCACATAGGTCAGTCGGCCCCCCTGGGGGTCCCGGGCGATCTTAAAGACCCGTGCGCCGAAGTCCTCGGGATAAACGGGATTTTCTGTAAACTCCGTGAGACCGTCCAGGAACTCCTCCACCCCGTCCATCTTCAGGGCGGCCCCGAAGAAGACCGGGAAGAGCTTGCCCAGACGGATGAGGCCGGAGATGTCCCGGGTGGGGAGGGTCCCCTCCTCCAGGTACTTGTCCAGGAGGGCTTCCTCCCGGAGGGCGATGGTCTCCAGCCAGTCCTCCCCCCGGTGGGTGAAGTCCACGCAGCCCTCGTCCAGGTGCTTGCGCAGGTCGGTCATGAGCCGGGTGGCCCCGTTGGTGGGCAGGTCCATCTTGGTGACAAAAATAAAGGTGGGGATCTGGTTCCGCCGCAGGAGCCGCCACAGGGTCTCGGTGTGGGCCTGGACCCCGTCGGTGCCGCTGATGACCAGGATGGCGTAGTCCAGCACTTGCAGGGTCCGTTCCATCTCAGCAGAGAAGTCCACGTGACCGGGGGTGTCCAGAAGGGTCACCGACAGGTCGGGGGTCTGGAAGATGGCCTGCTTGGAGAAGATGGTAATGCCCCTGGCCCGTTCCAGGGCGTGGGTATCTAAATAGGAATCCCGGTGGTCCACCCGGCCCAGCTTCTGGATGGTGCCGGCGGCGTAGAGCAGGGCCTCGGAGAGGGTGGTCTTGCCCGCGTCTACGTGAGCCAGGATACCGATAACAAGTCGTTTCATACAAATCACCTCAGGGTAAGGTAAAAATATATTATAGCATAGAAAGAACCGTTGTGGAAGGGGGGCCCCTCATCAGTCTGCTTCGCAGACAGCTTCTCCCTGGGGAGAAGGTGCCCCGAAAGGGGCGGATGAGGGGAACTGAACGACCTGTGTTCTACCGCAGCCAGTCTCTGCATACCCATATCCCAGAGACTACCTGCAAGGAGAATTTCTATGGATCACATCTACCAGGACATTGCCACCCGCACGGCGGGGGACATCTACATCGGGGTGGTGGGCCCCGCCCGAACGGGAAAGTCCACCTTCATTAAGCGCTTCATGGAGACCATGGTCCTGCCCAACATCCCCGACGCCTACCGCCGGGAGCGGGCCAGAGACGAGCTGCCCCAGTCCGGCTCCGGCCGCACCGTCATGACTGCCGAACCCAAGTTTGTCCCGGAGGAGGCGGTGGCCGTGGACATGGAGGGGGGCGGGGCCTTTTCCGTCCGACTCATCGACTGCGTGGGCTATCTGGTCCCCGGTGCCGTGGGCCAGCTGGAGGACGACCTGCCCCGGATGGTTCGGACCCCCTGGTTCCCCCAGGAGATCCCCATGGCCGAGGCGGCAGAGATCGGCACCCGGAAGGTCATCGCCGAACACTCCACCATCGGCATCGTGGTGACCACCGACGGCTCCATCACCGACATCCCCCGGCGGGACTATGAAGAGGCAGAGGAGCGGGTCATCAGCGAACTGAAGGCCCTGGGCAAGCCCTTCCTCATCCTCCTCAACTGCGCCCGGCCCCAGACCGAAGCCGCCCAGGCCCTCCGGCGGGAGTTGGCGGAGAAGTATGACGTGACCTGTCTGGCGGTGAGCTGTCTGGAGCTGGACCAGGGCCAGGTCACCGAGGTCATCCGGTCGGTCCTGTACGAGTTTCCCCTGACCCAGCTGGGCATCTTCCTGCCCCCCTGGGTGGATGCCCTGCCGGGGGACCACCCCATCAAGGCCGATCTCTTCCAGGCCATCCGGGAGAATATGGCGGGCCTGGGGCGCATCCGGGATGTGGCCCCGGTGGTGGCCGCTCTGGGGACCTGCCCAAGGGTGGAGGAGAGCCGGGTCACCGCCCTGGACCTGGGGACGGGGCAATGTGAGGCCCGGCTGGACCTGCCCCGGTCCCTCTTCTACGAGACCCTCACCCAGCAGACCGGCCTGCCCATCCCCGACGACGGGGCCCTCATGGCCCTCCTCTCCGACCTGGGCCGTCAGCGGTCGGAGTACCAGCGGGTGGCCGCCGCCATGGAGGAGGTCCGTGCCACGGGCTACGGCATCGTGGTGCCCGACCCCTCGGAGCTGGCCCTGGAAGAGCCGGAGATCATCCGCCAGGGTGGCCGGTACGGGGTCCGTCTCCGGGCCAAGGCCCCCTCCATCCACATGATAAGAGCGGATATTCAGGCGGAGGTCTCCCCCATCGTGGGCAGCGAAAAGCAGTCGGAGGATATGCTCACCTTCCTGCTGAAGGAGTTCGAGGACGCCCCGGAGAAGATCTGGCAGAGCAACATCTTTGGCCGGTCCTTCCACGAGCTCATCAACGAGGACCTGGCCTCCAAGCTCAAGCACATGCCGGAGGATGCCCGGGGGAAGATGCAGCAGACCCTGGAGCGGATCCTCAACGAGGGCTCCGGTGGCCTCATCTGCATCATCCTTTAACAAGCTAGGAACTTTGTCAGAAAATGATTGCTTTTTATCCCGGTTCCACCTATAATAAAGGTTAATATCTTTATGCACAGGAGGCGGCAGGGATGATATTCACGGTAGACATCGGCAACACCACCATCACCATGGGACTGTTCACCCCCGAAGGGGAACTGCGGTTCCGGGGTGAGATCAAAACCGACCGGAACAAGACCCCGGACCAGATCGCCATCGACGTCATGGATATGTTCCGCCTGAAGCAGGCCGACGTCCAGTCGGTGACCGGTGCGGCAGTGTCCAGCGTGGTCCCGCCCATGACCGCCGCCATGGGGGATGCCATCCAGTTCCTGTGCGGGGTGAAGCCCATGATCGTGGGTCCCGGTGTAAAGACCGGCATGAACATCCGGGCCGAGGTCCACAACCAGCTGGGAGCCGACATCGTGGCCACCTCGGTGGGCGCTTTGCAGAAGTATCCCGCCCCCATCATCGTCATCGACATGGGCACCGCCACCAGCCTGTCTTACCTGGGCAAGAACACCTACGAGGGCTGTGTCCTCATCCCCGGCGTGCGTCTGTCTCTGGAGGCCCTCTCCGGCCGTACGGCGGAGCTTCCCCACATCTCCATCGAGGCCCCCTCTTCCGTCCTGGGCCGCTCCACGGTGGATGCCATGCGCTCCGGCGTGGTCTACGGCAACGCCGGTATGATCGACGCCATGATCGAGCGGATGGAGAAGGAGGCCGGTCCCGCCGCCACTCTGGTGATGACCGGCGGCAACGGGGACGCCATCCTGCCCCACTGCAAGCGGGATATCCTCTATGACGAGAACCTCATCCTGGACGGCCTGTACTACCTGTACCAGAAGAACCACCAGGACAGAAGACGGAAGAAGAACGCAGACTGAACGAAAGCCCCCTCTTAGGAGGGGGCTTTGCTGCAGGGACCCCTCATCAGTCACCTGCGGTGACAGCTTCCCCCCAGGGGGAAGCCCTGTCTTTGGACGAAAGAAGCCTTCTCCCTGGGGAGAAGGTGCCCTCGAAGAGGGCGGATGAGGGGGCTTGATAGAATATTCCTACGAAAGAAGGTCTTCCCATGAACCCCTACCTTGATATCCACCCGGAGGTGGCCGAAGCGTTGGCCAATGGCAGACCCGTGGTGGCCCTGGAGTCCACCATCATCTCCCACGGCATGCCTTATCCCCAGAACGTCCAAACTGCCCTGGCGGTGGAGGAGGTGGTCCGGCAGACCGGAGCCGTGCCCGCCACCATCGCCATCCTGGGGGGACGGCTGAAGGCCGGTCTCACCCGGGAAGAAATTGAGTACCTGGGCCAACAGGGCCAGCAGGTCACCAAAACTTCCCGCCGGGACCTGGCCGTCCTGGTGGCCAAGGGGATGGACGGGGCCACCACTGTGGCCACCACCATGATGATCGCCCACATGGCAGGCATCCGGGTCTTTGCCACCGGGGGCATCGGCGGGGTCCACCGGGGGGCCGAGACCACCATGGACATCTCCGCCGACCTCCAGGAGCTGGCCCGGACCGACGTGGCCGTGGTGTGCGCCGGGGCCAAGGCTATCCTGGACCTGAAGCTCACCCTGGAATATCTGGAGACCCACGGGGTCCCCGTCCTGGGATATCAGACCCAGGAGCTTCCCGCCTTTTACACCCGGACCTCCGGCCTGTCCGTGGACTACCGGGTGGATACCCCAGAGGAGCTGGCGGCTGTTCTGAAGGTTCGGAAGGACCTGGGCCTGGCCGGGGGCGTTCTGGTGACCAACCCCATCCCCGAGGCATGGTCCATGGACCCTGCCCTCATCAACGCCGCCATTGACCGGGCGGTGGCCGAGGCGGAGGACCAGGGCATCACCGGCAAGGCGGTCACCCCCTTCCTCCTGGCCCGGGTGAAGGAGATCACCGGTGGGGACAGCCTGGAGGCCAACATCGCCCTGGTGAAGAACAACGCAGCCCTGGCGGCCCGAATAGCGGCCGCCCTGTAAAAAAGAAGGCTCCCTCCGAAGAGGGAGCCTTGCTTATTTGGCCGGATAGGGATATTTCGTTCTTAAAAATGCGGCGAAGTTGGAGGCGGCCCGGGTGGGGGTCTTGGGCAGAGCCACGCCCAGCACCCGATGGGGGACGGGGTCCAGCTCCAGCACCCGCAGGTTTTCCGGCAGGTGCCCCAGGCTCAGCTTGGGCATGGCGGTGACACCCAGCCCCTGGGCCACCATGGCCAGAATGGAGGAGTCGTCATCGCTGGACACGTTCAGCCGCTGCTGAGACAGGACGTCCAGATGCTGTTCCAGGGCATTCATGGGGGACAGAATGAGAGGATACCGGGCGAACTCCTCCTGCCGGATGACCTTCTGGTCCTGGGGCAGAAGGTCTGCGGGGACCACAGCATAGTAGGGGTCATCCATGAGGGGGTGCCACCGGGAACTCTGGCAGCGGGCGGCATCGCACAGGGCCAGGTCAATGGTGTTCTCCGCCAGCCAACCGGGCAGACTGTCCGTGCCGATGCGGATGTCGAAGGCCGCCGTGGGGTTATCTACCCGATAGGCCAGAAGGACCCGGGGCAGCCAGGAGCTGGAAATGCTGGCAAAGGAGCCGATGCGGATGGTGCCGTGCTCTCCGTCGGAGATGCTCCGGGCCTCGCTGGCCAGACGGCTCAGGGCGGCCTCTGCCTCCAGCAGCAGGGGGAAAAGCTCCTCCCCCACCGGGGTCAGCCGGATACCGGTATGGCTCCGGGCCAGGACCTTACAGGCCAGCTCATTTTCCAGAGAGTTCATCATCTGGGTCACGGCGGACTGGGTACAATTCAATTCTTGGGCTGCCTTGCTGAAGCTGCCGGTGCGGATGGTAGTCAGCAGAGCGTGGATCTTTCTGTCGTCCATGGGTTTCACCTGTTTCTTGGATATTAGAACTTATGATGTTTGTATCAAAAAATCTGTCTTCACGGATGTATAGTTGGGTGCTAGAATAGGGCCAACCCAATTGGAAGGTGGGTAGCGGTTGACCTTTCTTTGCAATCTTTAGGTCCTTCCGCCCCGGCTCACACCAAGCCGGCTGTCAGGCTCGATTCGCTCCTCGGGTTTGACGGCGAACCGTTTTTCTGTCTTTGCCAGGGGTGCGGCAACAAGACAGATGCCATTTCCATATTCTCCTTTTTTGGATGCTGTTCCGGCCTTCTGCCCTCTCTCTTCCTTAGACGTCTCCAATTCCTGCCGTGAACAGACAAGAAATGACTGCCCTTGACCCCCTGGTCGAGGGCAGTTGTTTTTGGCGAAAAGAAAAGGAGCGGCTGAAAACAGCGGCTCCAGAAAACAGCATAACAGAAGGATCGATTGCCCTCCGTCTGTTTGCCTGAGAGATTCGACCCGCGGGGGCCTTGCACCTTCGGCACTCAACTCAATGAGATTCTCCAGAGATCCCTCCGCGACCAGTTTCGTGCGATCCTAGCAGCCTCATCGGGCAATATACAGTTTGTGTTCAACAGGTTAAAGGATACCACGAATGGTGTAGAAAATCAACCCAAAATATCAAAAAATCTTGTGGATTTCATTAGACTTACTTATGACTTCTTAGGGATCCTTAGGGGCAGACCAGTCCCCCGCCCTTTGGGAAAAAAAGCAATGATTTGGAACATAAAATGAACCTTTCCCGCCCCTGCTTTGTATGTATAATCGAAAAGAAAGGAGGTGGGAGCGGATGGACGGATACATCCAGGCCCACGGGCGGCGGCTCTTCGGCCTGTGCCTGACCCTCTGCGCCCACCGGCAGGATGCGGAGGATCTCTATCAGGACACCTGGCTCAAGGCCCTGGCCCATTTCCACCAGTATGACCCCGCCCGGCCCTTTGAGCCATGGCTCACCCGCATCTGCGTGAACACCTATCGCAACGCCCTCCGGCGACTGGCCCGAAGCCCCATCTTCAACGGATTTCGGACAGAGGAGGAGAAGGATGCCCTGCTGACCTCGGTGCCCGCCCCGGACCGGCCGGATTACGCCCCCCTCTACCAGGCGGTGGACGGCCTGCCGGAGAAGCTGCGGGTGACAGTCATCCTGTATTACTTTGAAGAGATGGACGTAAACACCACCGCCCAGGTGCTGGGGATCCCCCCGGGGACGGTGAAATCCCGCCTGAACAAGGCCAGAACCAAGCTGAAGGAGGTGCTGGGGAATGAACCTGACCTTTGATTTTGAAGCCCACCGCCCCCCGGTCCTCACCGAGCGGATGCTGCGGGAAGAAGCGGACCGGAGACGGCTCCGGCGGCAGACTCTGATTTTGACCCTGGCCGCCCTGGCCACCCAGGTGATCCTGGTGGTCCTGGGCCTCATCCTGGCCCCCACCCAGCCTATGGCGGCCCTGATCTGCCTGGGCTATGTGTGCCTGTCCGCCGCCGGGGGCGGTCTGGCCGCCCTGATTTTCCAAAAAGAGAGGAGGCTTGCTTCATGAGTGTCGTGGCTTTATGGCTGGTCATCGTGCCTTTTTTTATTCTGGTGCCCCTGCTGTTGGGGTTGTTCGTTTACCGGGACGCCAAGGACCGGGGGATGAACCCCCTCCTGTGGGCCTGCGCCGCCGCCCTGTGCCCCAGCTTCCTGGGGCTCATCGCCTACCTGCTGGTGCGGACCAACTACTCCAACTGGAAATGCCCCCGGTGCGGGGGTCCTGTTCAGGAGTCCTACACCGCCTGTCCCCAGTGCGGGGCCAAGCTGAAGGCCTCCTGTCACAACTGCGGCGGGGCCATCGAGAAGGACTGGCAGGTCTGCCCCCACTGCGCTACCCCCCTGGACTGGACCGACCGGGACTTCACCCCGCCGGTGAAGCCCCAGGAGAAGGGGTTGGGGAAACTCATCCTCCTGGTGATTTTGGTGCCCATCCTCCTGCTGACCATGCTGTTCATGGTCTTCTCCTTCGTCGGTTCTGCGGGCAGCACCCACACGGTCCACTTTGGGGAGGAGGACAGTCTGCGTGTTCGTCATGATCTGCGGCCGGTCCACAACGACTGGCTGGACCTGTGTGACACCGATTCGGACACCATCCAGGTGCTGACCTCCTGCAAGGAGGAGGGAGATATGACCCGGTGGACCTATCTCATCTATCTGCCCTGTGCCGTGGAGGACTCCATTGCCACGGGAGTGGGTTCCAGCCTGTTTGGCCGAGAGACCCTGCGGGTGGAGTACACGCAAGGGACGGAAAAGACCGGTCTTTTCGTGTGCATGACCACCTGGGGAGAGAAGGAACCCCAACTGGAGATC
>JAFZEB010000059.1 GCA_017560855.1 Ruminiclostridium sp. | reverse complement strand
TCAAAATCTACCCTAGGTTTTGAAAGGAGGCGGCCGTATGTCCAACGGCCTGCTCTTACCCGGCACCATCATATCCCTCCACCGGAAGGCGGCGGATCGGCTCATGGCGGCCGACAACGGCGACGCCGCCCTCCTCTACCTGTGTATGCTGGCAGGAAAGGACGCTTCCACCCTCAACTGGCAGGCCGACCGGCTGGAAAAGGCCCATCAGGCCCTGGTGGTCATGAAGCTGGCCGACCCCACCGAGCCGGTGAAAAAGGTTCCCGAAAAGAAGCTGGAGGACGACCGTCCCCCGGAGTACACCTCCCAGGACGTGACCGCCGCCCTGAAAAACGGCGGTGGCTTTGCCGCCCTGGTCCCCGAGGTGGAGAAGCTCCTGGGCAAGGTCCTCTCCCCTGCCGACCTGAAATCCCTCCTGCTCATCCACGACCATCTGACCATGCCCCCGGAGGTCATCCTCACCCTGGTGGGCTGGTGCGCCGAGACCAGCGAACGGAAGTACGGGGCGGGACGCAAGCCCACCCTTCCCCTCATCAAGCGGGAGGCCAACAAGTGGTACAAGGCCGGGGTCCTCACCCTGGACGCCGCCGACACCTACCTCCAGCGCCAGCAGAAGCTGGGCACCAGGGGCATGGAGATCATGGCCATCCTGGGCATCACCGGACGAGACCCCGTCCCCCAGGAGGAGGCCTACCTGCACACCTGGATCGACCTGGAATACTCCGACGAGGTCATCCGTCTGGCCTATGAGCGCACTGTCTTCCAGATGGCCAAGCAGAACGACAAGTTCCGCTGGAGCTACATGAACGGCATCCTCACCAGCTGGCACAACCAGGGCCTGAAGACCGTGGCCGACATCGAGGCCGCCGAGGCCCGCCGGAAGCCCAGCTTCCCCAAGCGGGGCCAGCAGCCCGAGAGCAACCCCGTGGCCCCCAGCGACTTTGACCAGATGGCGGCGGCCGCCCAGTGGGCCAGCCAGCAGAACCCCAAAAAGGAGGGATGACCCATGGCATACAGTGAAGAGATCATCAGCCGGGCAGAAGCCCGTCTGAAGAGGGCCCAGGAGGCCCACCAGACCCAGCGGGACACCCTCCGTCGGGAGATCTATCAAAAAATCCCCCGCACCGGGGAGATCGACCGACTCCTCCGGATGACCGCCCCTAAGATCCTGGCGGCCTCTCTGCGGAAGGGCCTGAACCAGCAGGAGGCCCTGGCCGCTCTCCGCCGGGAGAACCTGGCCCTCCAGGACGAACAGGCCGCCCTTCTGGCCCAGGGAGGCTATGCCCCCGACGCCCTGGACCTGCTCCCCTACTGCCCCCTGTGCAACGACCGGGGCTGGCGAGGTTCCACCATGTGCGGATGCCTGAAGGCCCTCTGCCAGCAGGAGCAGATCAAGAGCCTGTCCTCCCTGCTGAACCTGGGGGAACAATCCTTTGAGAATTTCCGTTTGGACTATTACGACCGAACCTATTGGCAGGAATACAACCGTTCTCCCCGTGAAAATATGGAGATGGTCCTGACCAACTGCCGCAGCTATGCGGACTTCTTCGGCACCTATCCCCATAAAAACCTGTTTCTCTTCGGAACCCCCGGTCTGGGCAAGACTTTCCTGTCGGCCTGTATCGCCCGGGTGGTGTCGGAACGGGGCTACTCTGTGGTGTACGACACGGCGGCCAACATCTTCTCCCGGTTCGAGACCCGGAAGTTCGCCCGGGACGCCGAGGAGAGCCGTCAGGCCGAGGCCGACGCCCGCCGGTATCTCACCTGCGACCTGCTGATTCTGGACGACCTGGGCAGCGAGTTTGTCTCCCCCTTTGTCCAGGCCGCTCTGTACGAGATCATCAACACCCGGTTGGTGGAGGGCAAGCACACCGTTATCTCCTCCAACATGAATATGAATGCCATCCGCCAGCGGTACACCCCCCAGGTGGCCTCCCGGCTGGAGGGCGAATATCTCCCCCTTCCCTTCTTCGGCCAGGACATCCGCCTGCTGAAAAAGCAGCGGGGCTAAGCCATGACCCTCCCCAAACGAAAAAGCCCCAGGCTGAGCAACTGGGATTACAGCAGCGGCGGTGTCTACTTCATCACCATCTGCACCCACAACAAGGAACCTCTCTTCGGCTACATCCCCTCTCATGTCGTAGGGGCGATTCACGAATCGCCCGCTGCTCTCTGCCGATTATCCCCTTGGGGCCGAATGGTGGAACAAGTCCTCGATGACCTCCCCTCCCGGTTTCCCCGCTTGGTCGTGGAGAAGTATGTCATCATGCCCAATCACCTCCATCTCCTCCTTGGTCTGGACCTTCGGGTTCGGGCGCTTCGTGAAGCGCCCCTACAAAATGGACGTACAGAGATATCCAAGGCTGTGGGCTACCTGAAGATGAACGTGTCTAAGGCCATCCACCAAACCCATCCCAACCAGAAGGTATGGCAGCGGTCCTTCCATGACCATATCATCCGGGACGAGGCCGACTACCTACGCATCTGGGACTATATCGACACGAATCCGACCAAGTGGACGGAGGACTGTTTTTATCTCTCCGATTGAAAGGAGCTTTCCTATGATCACCTTTGAAACTGTGGGCGGTGTCAACACCGACGCCACCCTGAACCTGGCCCTGGACACCGCCCGGGCACGGGGGCTGGACCTGGTCCTGGCCTCCTCCACCGGCGAAACCGCCAAAAAACTGGTGGCCCTGGCCAAAGAGAAGAACTTCCCCAACAAGCTCGTTGTGGTCCGCCATGTGTTCGGCATGGAGGAACCCGGCCAGAACGACATGCCCGAAGAGACCGCCAACTTCCTCCGGGAGAGCGGTGTGACCCTGGTCACCGCCGCCCATGCCCTCTCCGGCGCGGAGCGGGGCATCAGCAAGAAGTTCGGCGGCGTCTCCCCGGTGGAGATCATGGCCGCCACCCTGCGGATGTTCGGCCAAGGGGTGAAGGTTTGCACCGAGGTTGCCATCATGGCCCTGGACTGCGGCGCTGTGGACTACGGCAAGCCCGTGGTGGCGGTGGGCGGTTCTGCTGTGGGCTCTGACGCCGCCTGCATCATCACCCCCAACTACTCCGCCAACGTGCTGGCCACCCACATCCACGAGATTTTGTGTAAGCCGTACTAAAATAGGCTCCCTCTCCGAGGGAGCTGGCAGTGCGAAGCACTGACTGAGGGAGTTAACCTCAGGATTCGCTCCCTCCGTCTCGCCTTCGGCGATCCACCTCCCTCTAAGAGGGAGGCTTATAGAAGCGAAAAAAAGCACCTTCCACTCGGAAGGTGCTTTTTGTTATCCAAATATGATTTCCTTATACGCTTCCACGTCACGGACCTGGCCGACGGCGGACAGGGAGACCTTGTTCCAGTCGAAAATTTCTTTCGCCAGGGACATGACGTCCTCCTTGGTGACGGCGTCGTAGGCCCCGATGATCTCCTCGGCAGAGAGGATCTTGTCGGTGAAGAGGAGGGAACGGCCGGAATGGCTCATGCGGCTCTGGGTGGACTCCATGCCCATGACCACGTTGGCCTTGGACTGCTCCCGGGCACGGGAGAGCTCCTCGTCCGTAGGGCCCTTCTCGGTAAACTCGGTGACCACCCGGCGGATGGTCTCCAGAGCCTGCTGCTCGGTGTCCCGGTTCAGGGCCACGTAGATGCAGTACACGCCGGTGTCGGCATGGCCTGCCCCGTAGGAGTAGACGGAATAGCACAGGCCCTGCTTCTCCCGGACCTCCTGGAAGAGGCGGGAGGACACCCCGCCGCCCAGGATGGCGGAGAGGGTCTGGAGGGCGAAGCGCCGGGGGGAGTGATAGGTCAGGCCGGGGAAGGCCAGGATCAGATGATTCTGCTCAATGGGCTTGGCTGTGACCACGAAAGAGGGGTTGTACACCGCCTGGGGAATCTGGGCAGGCTCCCCGGTCTCCAGGGTGGAGAACCGGCGGCGGATGTCCTCCAGGTCTTCCTCCCGGAAGCTGCCGCAGAGGGAGACCACCGTGTTGTCCGCCCGGTAGTGGCGGCGGTGGAAGTCCCGGAGGGACTCCCCGGTCATGGCTTCCAGGGTCTCAGGGGTGCCCAGAATGGGGCGGGCCAGGGCGTTGTCCCCAAAGATCTCCGCGAAGAGCTTTTCCGCGCACAGGTCGTCGGGGGTGTCCTCGTACATGTCGATCTCCTCCAGGATGACGCCCCGCTCGGTCTCCACCGCCTTCTGGGTGAAGGAGGAGCAGTAGACCATGTCCCAGAGGATGTCCAGGGCCTTGGGCAGGTGGTCATCCAGGACCCGGCCGTAGAAGCAGGTGCACTCCTTGGTGGTAAAGGCGTTCATCTGGCCGCCGATGGCATCGGTTTCCATGGCGATGTCAGCGGCGGAACGGTTCTCAGTGCCCTTGAAGAGCATGTGCTCAATGAAGTGGGCCGCACCGGATTCCTGAGGGGACTCCTGTCGGGAGCCGCCCCCCACCCAGATGCCCAGGGACACAGACCGGACGGTATCCATTTTTTCTGTTACGATGCGCACCCCGTTGGGAAGGGTTTCCATGTGGACCATTCAAATATTCTCCTTGGTGATTTTGATTCTTAGTTTCGTTCCATGGTGGTGCCCAGGGATTTCTCCGTGATGGCTTCCAGCAGGAGGGCGTGGTCCATGCGGCCGTCCAGGACGGTGACGGAGCCCACGCCGTGCTCCACGGCATGGATACAGTTGAGGGTCTTGGGGATCATGCCCCCGGCGATGAGGCCGGAGTCCATGAGCTCCCTGGCCCGGGCCACATCCATCTTGGGGATGCGGGTGGACTGGTTATGGCTGTCCACCAGGATGCCGTCGGTGTCGGTGAGGAAGACCAGCTTGTCCGCACCAATGGCCTCGGCCACGGCACGGGCGGCGTCGTCGGCGTTGCAGTTGAAGGCACCGCCCTCCTCGCCCCGGGAAATGGGGGAGACAACGGGCAGGTAGCCGGCATCCAGCAGAGTGGTCAGCAGGCGGGGATCCACCTTGGTGATCTCACCCACCAGGCCCAGCTTCTCGTCCTTCTGACGGGCGGTGATGAGACCGCCGTCCCGGCCGGAAATGCCGCAGGCACGGGCGCCGATGCGGTCCAGAGCGGCCACGATGGACTTGTTCACCCGGGCGGACAGGGCCATCTCAGCCCCTTCCAGGGCGGCCTTGTCGGTGACCCGGTAGCCGTTTTCAAACTTGCTCTCCACCTGCATACGGTCCAGCAGGGCGGAGATCTCTTTGCCGCCGCCGTGGACCAGAACCACACGGACACCCACGGACTGGAGGGCGGCCACGTCCTCCAGGATGGTGTCGGTGGAGGTGGCATCCAGAGCGGAGCCGCCGTACTTGACCACCATGGTCTTGCCCTCATAGCGGCGCAGGATGGGGAGCAGGTCCAGCAGGGAGCGGACCTTGCTCATGCCGTCCATGCCGTGCTGGACGTCGTACTCGTGGAGGAACTGCTTGGAATATTCCACATCGGAAGGGGTGTCGATGTATTCGATGCCCCGCTTCTGGCGGGTCTCAGCCCCCTTGCCGGTGAGGAGGATGACGGTGGGCTCGGCGCAGCCCAGAACGGCCAGGCGGATGGCCTCGCCCCGGTCAGGCACAATGGAGTACTCGCAGCCCTCCTGCTCCACATATTGTGCAATATCTCTGCAAATATTCTCCACGGGCTCCTCGCCGGGGTCCTCCTCGGTGAGAATGACCAGGTCGGAGAAGCGGCCGGCGATCTCGCCCAGGTCTCTGCGGCGGTCGTAGGCCTTGTAGCCGGGGCAGCCGAAGATGGTGATGATCTTCCGGCCGGGGTACTCCTCCTTCACAGACTGGAACAGGGTCTCGAAGGAGAGCTTGTTGTGGGCGTAGTCCACCAGGACAGAGATCTTCTCGTCCGCATTGGTGTAGAGCTCCATACGGCCGGGGACACGGGCCTTCATGAGACCGGCGTAGGCGTACTGCTCGGGGATACCCAGAGCCTCGCAGACCGCCAGGGCGGCCAGGGCGTTCTGGACGTTGAACAGGCCGGGCATGGTCAGGCGGAACTCCCGGTTGTAGCGGGGGGTCTTGACCCGGAAGACGATGTCCCCGCCCTTCTTCTGGATCTGATAACCGAAGATGGTGGCGGAGGGGTCCTTCTGGGAGAAGGTGATCTTTCTGGGGCAGACCTCGGCGGCTTCCAGGACACGGTCCACATGGTCGGAGTCCAGATTCACGCAGGCGGCGGCCGCCTGGGGGAAGATCCGCAGCTTGGAATTGAAGTAATCCTCAAAGTCAGGGTGCTCGATGGGGGAAATGTGGTCGCTGCCGATGTTCAGGAAGACGGCGGCGGCAAACTCCACGTTCTTGACACGGTCGTACTTGAGAGCCTGGCTGGAGACCTCCATGGTCAGGTAGCTCATGTCGGTGGACACGCCGTTGGCGAAGTGACGCTCCAGATCCAGGGGTTCGGGGGTGGTCAGGTGGGACTCGAACTTCTCCACACCGTCATAGGTCTCAATGCCGCCCACCACGCCGCTGGGCTTCTGGCCCTTGGCAGCCAGATACTCATCGAAGATATACTTCAGGTAATAGGTGGTGGAGGACTTGCCCTTGGTGCCGGTGATGCCCACCACGCTGAGCTTGCCGGAGGGGTGGTTGTAGTAGAAGTCTGCCAGCAGAGCCATGGTCAGGCGAACGTCGCTGACCTGAAGGCAGGGCAGGTCCACATCCTCATAGGGCTTTTCGGCAATGTAGGCAAAAGCCCCCTTCTCCTTGGCGGAATGGAGGAACTCGGCCTTGAAGTGGGCACCCTTGCAGATAAAGAGGGTGCCGGGCTCCACCTGGCGGGAGTCGCAGCTCACCAGAGCCACTTCCCGGGTGAGGGGTGCGCCCTTTGCCTGGATGAGCAGGTTCTCTCTCTGTAACAGCTGGATGTAATCCCCCAGGGGATAAAGGGTCAGGTTCATAATGGATTCCTTTCTTTCGGACAGACGGAAAGCCTTCTCCCTCTGGGAGAAGGTGCCCCGAAGGGGCGGATGAGGGCCAACGACAGGTTTCCCCCTCATCAGTCACGGCGTTGCCGTGCCAGCTTCTCCCCAGGGAGAAGCCTTGTTTCTACTTACACATTTCGTAATTTCTTCCCGCAGCGGAGGATGGCCTGTTCGGCCAGGACCTCCATGGCGTCGATATAGTAAGGGGGCAGGCTGTGGAGATTCTGGTAGACCGACAGCTCGGTGCAGCCCAGAATGGCGCAGTCGCATCCTGCCTGGCGGAGGTAGTCGTCGATGAGGGCGAACTTCTCCCGGGAGCCGGTCTCGCCCCGCTTGATCTCGTCGTAGATGATGGACATGACGGTCTTCTGGATGTGCTCCGGGGGGACCACAGCGGTGAGGCCTGCGGCCTCCAGCTCCTTCTGGTAGATCCCCGTCTGGATGGTGCCGTCGGTGGCCAGGATGCCCACGGTCTTCTTCCCTGCCGCCTGAATGGCCTTTACGGTCTCCCGAGGCATGTGGACGATGGGGATGGAGATCTGGGCCTGGATCCGGTCGGCAAAGAAATGGGAGGTGTTGCAGGGGACGGCCAGAACGGTGCAGCCGGCCCGCTCCAGGAGCTGGGCGTCGGCCAGTAGGTGCTGGAAGACCTCCTCCTGACGGCCCCCTAAGATGCCGGCGGTGCGGTCGGGGATCTTGGCGTCGCTCCAGATGAGGACCTGGAGATGCTCCTGGTCGGTCTCAGCCTGGGTGCGGTCGATGATCCGCTGATAAAAGGTGTTGGTGGCCTGGGGACCCATGCCGCCCAGAACACCTAAAATTCCTTCTTTGTTGGACATAGAGTTTACCTCTTTGGGTCGTGGATGCAAAGCCTTCTCCCGGGGGAGAAGGTGCCCCGAAGGGGCGGATGAGGGCGACCAACGCAGAACCCCTCATCAGTCACCTGCGGTGACAGCTTCCCCCCAGGGGGAAGCCTTCTGCTTTGTATCCTTAGCTTTTTTTGGTGTAGTACTGCTTGAACTTCTTGAAGTGGCCCAGCAGGTTCTTCTTCATGCGCAGGGTGCGGCCGAAGGCCTTGTCCTTGTCATAGAACAGGGGGGTCACTTCCCGGCCCTCCCGGATGCGGGCCTTCATCTCCTCGTGATACTCAGACACGATGAAGTCATAGGCCACCTTCCGGGGAACCACACGCCACAGGCTGGGGTTGTCCGCCAGAACGAAGGGCAGGTCCTTGCCCTCCACCCGGTCTTCCACCAGGAGCTTGGCGATGTTGTAGCCTGCGCCGGTGACGTAGTAGTTGCTGCGGCCCTGGCGGCAGTTGATCTCGAAGAACTTGTACTTGCCGTCCCGGGTGTCGTACTTGATGTCGAAGTTGGAGAAGCCAACATAATTCATCTCTTCCAGGAAGGCCTTGACCTTCTGGCAGATTTCCTCGTTGACCTCGGTGAGGATGACGGCGTGGTTGCCGATGCCGTGGGGGGTGTGCTCCTCCAGCAGGACATGGCCCAGGCACATGAGCTTCACCTGGGCGTTCCGGTCGGAGTAGCAGGTCAGGACACGCATGTTGCTGTCGTCACCGGGGACAAAGTCCTGGATGATCATGGTGTCGGGGTAGCCTGCGGCGTAGACCTTGTCCAGAACCTCCTCCAGGTTCTTCCGGTCGGGGCAGGTAAAGACCTTCTCGTTGCCCTCAAAGGGGTGCTCCCAGTAGGCCACGCCGTTGGAGGGCTTGCAGATGTAGGGGGCCTGGAAGGGCAGCTCAAAGTCGTGGCCCATCTCCTTGCGGTAGACGAAGGTGCCGGGGTGATCGATGCCGAACTGGTCGCAGAGCTCGTAGAAATATTCCTTGTTGTTGAGCTTGCCGATGGTGTCACCGGCAATGTAGGGGGCGATGCAGTTGGCAGGGAAGAACTCCTTGTTCTCAGCCGCCAGCTTCACGTAGCTGTCGCCGCAGCCCATGACCAGAACGGTCTTGTCAGAGAACTCAGCGGCCACATCGGCCACGTTCTGGCGGAAGGTCTCGGGGTCCTCGTTCTTGGCACAGACCCGGTAGTCGATGATATCGGAGCCGTAAGCAGGGCCGGAGGCAAACTTGCCAAAGCAGACCGACTTGACCCCGTAGGCCTCGTGGAAGGCACGGGCCACACTGTAGACGTTGATGTCCCCGCCGAAGAGCAGGGGCTGGAAGTTATGTTCCATGGTATTCGCTTCTTTCTAT
>JAFZEB010000058.1 GCA_017560855.1 Ruminiclostridium sp. | reverse complement strand
CATCACCGTGGAGAACTCCACCCTGGATGACCAGGTCCTGATGAAGCGGGACGGTCTGCCCACCTACAACTTCGCCAATGTCGTTGACGACCACCTGATGGGCATCACCCACGTGGTCCGCGGCAGCGAATATCTGGCTTCCGCCCCCAAGTACAATCTGCTGTACGAGGCATTCGGCTGGGAGATCCCCACCTATATCCACTGCTCCCCCGTCATGCGTGATGCTCAGCACAAGATGTCCAAGCGTCACGGCGACCCCTCCTACGAGGATCTGAAGAATCAGGGCTACCTGACCGATGCCATCATCAACTACGTGGCTCTGCTGGGCTGGTCCCCCCGCGGCGAGATCGCTGAGCAGGAGTTCTTCACCCTGGAGGAACTGGTGAACGCCTTCGACATCACCGGCATCTCCAAGTCCCCCGCCATCTTCGACATCGAGAAGCTGAAGCACTTCAACAGCACCTACATCAAGAACCTCTCCCCCGAGGACTTCTTCAAGGCTGCTGAGCCCTACCTGAAGGAAGGCATCAAGAACCCCGACATCGACCTGACCCTGGTGGCTCCCCTGATCCAGACCCGTCTGGACACCCTCACCGAGATCCCCGAGATGCTGGACTTCTTCGACGCTCTGCCCGAGTACTCCAACGATCTGTACACCCACAAGAAGATGAAGACCAACCCCGAGAACTCCCTGGAGGCTCTGCAGATGGTGGTCCCCGTCTTCGAGGCCATGACCGAGTGGACCTTCGACGCCATCCACAAGGCCCTCATCGACCTGGCCGCTGAGAAGGAGCTGAAGAACGGCCGCATCATGTGGCCCGTCCGTGTGGCTGCCTCCGGCAAGCCCACCACCCCCGGCGGTGCCGTGGAGATCTGCCACATCCTGGGCAAGGAAGAGACCCTGCGCAGACTGCAGAAGGGTATTGAACAGCTTGGCTGAGTAAAATGAAGTTGGGCCAAGGCCCAAATGAAGCACACCTTCGGTGTATGATGTTCGGCCTTTGGCCGAATGATGCGCCCCTGCGGGGCATTGTGGTGTCCCTGTGGGACCATTTGAAACAAAAAAGTCCGTGCTGCCATGGCAGCACGGACTTTTTTTGCCTCGCAAAGTTTCGCCGGAATGCGGGCCCCCTCAAGGCAGATAAAAAAGACCGACCGGTAAACCGGTCGGTCTTTTTCGTAGCTAGGTTTCTGCAAAAGCAGAGATGAACCAAAAATTAGTTCAGCTTGCCGGACAGAACAGCGCCAGAGATAACGATCTTCTGGATCTGGTTGGTGCCCTCGAAGATGCAGTATGCCTTGATGTCACGCCAGATCTTCTCAACGCAGTCTTCCTTCATGTAGCCCTTACCACCCATCAGCTGGATAGCGTCGGTGCAGACGGACATTGCGGACTCGGTAGCGAACATCTTAGCCATAGCTGCTTCCTTGGAGAAGGGCAGGCCGTTCTGCTGCAGGTAGTTAGCGTGGGAGACCAGCAGGCGGGAAGCCTCGATCTTGGTAGCCATCTCAGCGATCATCCACTGGATGCCCTGACGCTTGGAGACGGGAGCACCGAAGGTGACACGCTCCTTAACGAAAGCGATAGCCTCGTCCAGAGCACGGCGAGCGATACCAACTGCCAGAGCGCCGACGCATGCACGGGACTTGTCCAGGGTCTTCATTGCGAAGCCGAAGCCCTTGCCCAGGCCTGCCTCACCACCGACCAGGTTGAAAGCGGGAACGCGGACGTTCTCGAACTTCAGGGAGCAGGTGGAGATGGTACGGAAGCCGGACTTGTCCTCATACTTGGTGACGGAGAAGCCGGGGGTGCTGGTGGGAACCATGAAAGCGGAGATGCCCTTGGTGCCAGCGGAAGGATCGGTCATAGCGAAGACGCAGACGATGTCAGCCTCACCACCGTTGGTGATGAACTGCTTCTCACCGTTGATGACCCACTCGTCGCCGTCCTTGACTGCGGTGGTCTTAACGTTGGAAGCGTCGGAACCGGACTGGGGCTCGGTCAGTGCGAATGCAGCGTAGCCCTTGCCTTCCAGGATGTGCTTAGCGAAGTACTGGACCTGCTCGGGGGTACCACCGATCAGGATGGGCTTCAGAGCCAGGTTGGTGGTCTGCATGACGGAAGCGAAGTTGCCGTCATAGTAGCCCATCTCTTCGTACATAACTTCAGCAACGTCCAGGGTGACCTTGTTGCCGCCGTACTCCTTGGGGATCTCGAAGGAGTTCAGGCCCAGCTTGAATGCCTTAGCATAAGCATCGAAGGGGATAGCCTTGGAAGGATCAACGACCTTGTCCCAATCCAGCATGATGGGCTCGATTTCCTTCTTGCAGAACTCGCCGATAACGTCAACCCACTTCTGCTGCTCTTCGTTCAGTAAACGCATGATATTCTACCTCCAAATAAAAATTCGTCATAGATGACATTTATCGCCTGCCGCGTTGGACAGACTAAAACACTGCCCCGGAGGGCAATTGTTCTCAAAAACCAAGGCTGCGAACTTCTGCGAAATCCCCCTTTTTATACAGGGTTTTTACACAGAAATACTCACAATTCGCTAACCTACACACTAATGATACTTCCTTAGCCCGACAAAAGAAATCGGACTAATTAACTAAATTCTGCCCATTTATACTAAACACATCTAGTACACACAAAAAGAGGGCTTCCCTTAGAATTTGTACCCATCCTCTGCCAGGGGGCGGATGACCTTCTGGTAGGTCCGGTACAGGTAAGCGCCGGCCAGAAGACCTGCCAAAACCTCCGCAATGGGGAAGGACCACCAGACCAGATCCAGGCCGCCGATCCTGGAAAACAGGAAGGACAGGGGCAGGACCAGCAGCAGCTGGCGGAAGACGGCGATGGTCATACTCAGGAAACCCTTGCCCAGTGCCTGGAAGACCGAGGAGGCCACGATGGTAAAGCCGCCTACGATGAAGCACAGGCTCAGGGTTCGCATGGCGGGCACGCCGATGGCCAGCATGTCCCCAGAGGCCTGGAAGAAGCCCAGAAGCTGGGCCGGGAAGATCTGGAACAGGGCGATGGCGACCACCATGATGCACAGGGACCAGGTGATGGCCAGCCTGATGGTGCCGGTGATGCGCTCCGGCTTCCGGGCCCCGTAGTTGTAGGCCACGATGGGGACCATGCCGTTGTTCATGCCGATGATGGGCAGGAAGGCAAAGCCCTGAAGCTTGAACCACACGCCATAGACGGCAGCGGCAGTCTCGGTGAAGCTCACCAGGATCTGGTTCAGACCGAAGATCAGGATGGAGGGGACGGTCTGCATCAGGATGGAGGGCAGGCCCACGCTGTAGATCCGGCCGATGACCGGCAGGTTGGGGCGGATATTCTCCCGGGTGATGGTGATGTCCGGGT
>JAFZEB010000057.1 GCA_017560855.1 Ruminiclostridium sp. | reverse complement strand
GGCCCAGCTCTTCCACTTCTCTTACCAGCGCTATATTGAGAACCAGATCCGCAATACCTTCGGTCTGGAGGGTACTCCCATCCGCCTGACCGTCCGCCAGCGAGGAGATAAGGAGAACTAAGCCATGACGGAGTTATTCTTCCGCATTGCGGTCATTGCAGTGGCATCCTATTTCCTGGGCTGCTTCAATGGCGCGGTCATTGTCTCCAAGTATATTCTGCGGGATGATGTCCGCAGCCATGGCAGCGGCAACGCAGGTCTCACCAACTTTTACCGGACCTTTGGCGGCCCCCTCACCGCTGTGGTCATCCTCACCGATGTGCTCAAGGCTGTGGTGGCCGTTCTGGTGGCCTCTGCCCTTCTGGGGGGGACCGATTTTGCCAAGTACTGGGCCGGCCTCTTCTGTCTGCTGGGCCACATGTTCCCTTGCATGTTCCATTTCCGCGGCGGCAAGGGCATCCTGTCCGGCGGTGCCATCGCCATCATGATCGACTGGCGGGTGGCCCTGGTGGTCTGGGGTGGATTCCTGATCCTGGCCATTGCCACCAAGTATGTCTCTCTGGGTTCCTGCTGGGCCGGAGCCTCCTTTCCCTTTGCCACCTGGTTCGTCTTTTGGGACCCCATTCTCCTGGTTCTGGCTGCCGTCATGGGCGGTCTGATTCTATGGAAGCACCGGGAGAACATCAAGCGCCTGCTGGCAGGCAATGAAAGTAAATTCTCCCTCCATAAGAAGAAAGGAGTGGACAAAACATGAAAGTAGCTGTTTTGGGTTCCGGCGGCTGGGGTACGGCTCTGGCCATGGTCCTGGCAGACAACGGCCATCAGGTCACCCTCTGGTCCTTCTTTGAGGAGGAGGCCAGAACCCTGAAGGAGACCCTCACCAACCCTCTGCTGCCCGAGGTGACCCTCCCGGCGTCCATTCACTACACTTCCGATCTGTCCTGTGTGGCCGGTCAGGAAGTGGTGGTCATGGCCACACCCTCCTTCGGTGTTCGTTCTACGGCCGGGCAGATCAAACAGTATCTCACCCCTGATATGACCATTGTATCTGTGTCTAAGGGGATTGAGAAGGGAACCTCTCTCCGACTGACCCAGGTCATCCAGGAGGAAACCGGCAGCATCTGCCCTGTGGTGGCCCTCTCCGGCCCCTCCCATGCCGAGGAAGTGGCCCGAAAGGTTCCCACCGGTGTGGTTTCCGCCTGCCCCGACCGGGTAGCGGCAGAGAAGATCCAGGATCTGTTCCTCAACGAGCGGTTCCGGGTTTATAGCTCCTCCGACATCGTAGGTGTGGAGCTGGGGGCTGCCCTGAAGAACGTCATGGCCCTGTGCTCCGGTGCCATTACCGGTATGGGCTATGGCGACAACACCAAAGCCATGCTCATGACCCGAGGCCTGACCGAAGTGGCCCGTCTCTGTGTGGCCCTGGGCGGCCGGAAGGACACCATGGCGGGTCTGGCCGGTATGGGCGATCTGATCGTCACCTGTACCTCCCTTAACTCCCGTAACTATCGGGCCGGTATCCTCATCGGCCAGGGAACCCCTGTTCAGGAGGCCATCGAATCCATCGGAGCGGTGGTGGAGGGATACTACGCTGTGGACTCTGCCTGTGAACTGGCAGCGGCTGTGGGGGTGGAGATGCCCATTGCCCAGGCGGCCTATCAGGTCCTCTACCAGGGAAGACCCCCACAGGAAGTGGTCACTGAACTCATGCACCGCAAGAAGAGCCACGAGGTGGAAGAGGGCTGGATTTGAGTCCGGCCGGAGAAATCTGCAAAAAAATCCGGTTTTTTTAGAAATAGGACTTGCATTTTTTTGATTTCTCTGCTATCATACTAACCGATGCTTTTTAGATATCAACACACCGTTTTTTCGGTGTGATCATAAACCAGCGAGGAGGTAAAAGCGAATGGCTAAATGTGATTTTTGTAACAAGGGCGTTGTGTTCGGCATTCAGGTTTCCCACTCTCACCGCCGCTCCAACCGTCCCTGGAAGCCCAATGTCAAGCGTGTGAAGGCAATTGTCAACGGCTCCCCCAAGCACGTCTACGTGTGCACTCATTGCCTCCGTTCTGGCAAAGTCACCCGCGCTGTCTAATTGACAATACGCAATCAAAAGAGCACTGGTTTACCAGTGCTCTTTTTCTTTTCAAAAAAGACGCCGACAGGTCATTCCTGTCGGCGTTTCCTTGTTAATAGATACTCAGATACATTCTCTGGCTCAGCTTTTCCAGCACCTTGATGCCGGCGAGGCTGTTGCCCTTTTCGTCCAGACCGGGGGAGAAGAGACCGATGCCCATACGGGTGGGGGCTACGGCCATGATACCGCCGCCCACGCCACTCTTGGCAGGCAGACCCACCTTGATGGCAAAATCACCGGACCCGTCGTACATGCCGCAGGTGGCCAGGATGGCGTTGACGTACGTTCCATACTTGCTGGGGAAGATCCGCTCGTTGGTCAGGGCGGCCTTGCCGCGGCTGGCCAGAGCATAGCCGATAAAGGCAAGGTCTTCACTGGTGACCCGAATGGAGCAGGCCCGGAAATAGCAGTCAAGGACGGCGTCGATGTTCTCTTCGTCGATCATGTTGTAGGCTTTCAGCAGGAAGCCCAGTGCCCGGTTCTTGTTGCCGGTGCGCTTTTCGGACTCGTAGACCGCTTCGTCCACATCGATGTCCGGGTTGCAGGCCAGGGTGCGGGTGAGGTCCAGGACCCGCTGGAATTTTTCTTCGTAGGTCTCTCCGTGGATGAGGGTACACATGGCAATGGCACCCATATTGACCATAGGGTTGATGTTTTCACTCAGGAGGGACTGATCTGTCATGTTGATGGCATCGAAGGGCTTGCCGGTGGCTTCCACGCCCACCCGGGAGCGGACGGTCTCTATACCGTTGTCCATCAGGGCCTGCAAAAGGAGGATGGGCTTTACGATACTCTGGATGGTGAATTTTTTTCGGGAATCTCCGGCGGAGTAGCGCTTGCCATCGCTGCGCACCACAAAAACGCCAAGGTCATCCAGGTTGCCCTTGGTCAGTTCGGGAATATAGTCGGCCAATTTTCCCATTTTGGTGTAGGGACGACATTCTTCCAACAGTTCTTCCAGCAGCTCTTCCATGAGTAGCCCTCCTTTCTGCCCGGTGGACAGAGTTGTTGCAACTATGATATGCCCGGAGAAGGTGACTTGTCAAGAAATTTGTCATCTTGTATCGAAGAAATCAATGACAGCCTTCAGACAGCCCAATCGAAGGATGGCGGTTACCTATCTTGCCAAAGGACAGAACTTTGTGCTATAATGCCTTAATACCCAAGATACTCTATTACATCAGAGAGGTCCAATGAGAAGAAGGAGGAATCCCCATGGCAGTATCGCAAGCATCCATGAAGCTCATTAAGATCGTTGAGCGTTTTGAACTGGAAGTTCTCAATGCCGGCAAGAACTACGAGCGGTGCCTCATCCGGGAGGATGACATCAACCGTCCCGCCCTGCAGATCCTGGGTTTTTTTGATTATTTCAACCCCAACCGCATCCAGGTCCTGGGTAAGGTGGAGTGGACCTATCTGAGTTCCCAGCCCCCGGAGGAGCGCCGGAAGTGCTTTGACGCATTCTTCCAGAAGCCCATCCCCGCGTTGATCCTCACTCGTGGTCTGGAACCCTATCCGGAACTCATGGAGATGGCGGTAAAGTACAAGCGGACCATCCTTCGCAGTAAGGAAGCCACCTCTGTCTTTATCCCCCTGATCACCAACCATCTGAAGGCAACCCTGTCCCCCAAGACCACCCGTCATGGTGTTCTCATGGATATCTCCGGTGAGGGTGTCCTCATCATGGGCGAGTCCGGTGTTGGTAAGAGTGAGACTGCGGTGGAGCTCATCAAGCGCGGTCACCGTTTGGTGGCTGACGACGCCGTTGAAATCCGACACATTGGGCCCATGCTGGTTGGCTCTGCTCCCGAACTGATCCGTCATTATATCGAGCTGCGCGGCATCGGTATTGTGGACGTGCGTCAGCTCTTTGGTATGTCCGCCATCAAGGAGGACAAGGAAGTGGATCTGGTGGTCAAACTGGAACCCTGGAATGAGAATGCCTTCTATGACAGACTGGGTACCAATGAAGAATTTACCACCATTCTGGATATGAAAGTCCCTGTGATCACCATCCCGGTCAAGCCCGGTCGTAACCTGGCTGTCATCGTAGAGGTGGCAGCCATGAACAACCGCCAGAAACGTATGGGCTTCAATGCGGCCAAGGAGTTTGCCCGTCAGCTGGACGAGCATTTTGAAGAAATGATGATGCAGTCCCAGATGGAGACCGCCGAGGACTATGACGAATACGACGACCTGAGTTACGAAGAGGATTGATCCTCCAGATTGAAAACAGAAAGGATGGCTATGAACGTGAAACTGAAAAAGATCCTTGCCCTGACCCTCTCTCTGGTCATGGCCAGCTCCTTGTTCCTGACCGCTTGCGGTGGCCAGGAGGAGACCCCTGAGACTTCGGAAACTGCCGTCAATGTGAATTACGGTATTTCCAATCCATGGGATTCCCTGATGCCCTATTACAGCGTGTCCGGCAGCAACTACTCCCGAATCATCTACGACAAGATCTATGACCGTCTGGCCTACGTTCAGGCGGACGGCACCTGCCTGCCCCGTGGTGCAGACAGCTGGGAGAGTGCAGACGATGGCTATGCCATTCTGTTCAAGCTGAACGAGGATGCCGCCTTCCATGACGGCACTCCCGTTACCGCCCAGCACTGGGTTGACACTCTGGCCCTGGTCACTGACCCTGCCTGCGAGGTCTATGGCCGTACCTTCCTGTCCGGCCTGGTGGGCACCGATGACACTGGTGCTGCTGTGGCAGGGGAGAAGCTGGGCGCTGAGGTGGTGGACGAATACACCCTGAAGCTTACCTTCAAGACCCCTGTGATCCCCAATGAGTTCCTGGTGGACTATAACCGAGAGATCTACGTGCTGCCCACCCATCTGCTGGCAGAGATCCCTGCGGCTGAGCTGATGACCAACGAGTTCTGGCTGGCTCCCGTTGGCTCCGGCCCCTGTAAGTTTGTTTCCGAGCTGTCTGGCTCCAACCTGGTCCTGGAATCCAACGAAAACTATCAGCTGGGTGCGCCTGGATTTGATACCCTGACCATTACCGTCATGGACAAGGCAAACCTGCTCACTGCGCTGATTGCCGGCGACCTGGATTACTACGCCTTCGGCGGCAGCGTCTCCGAGGAGAACCGTCCCATTGCGGAGGAGGCTGGCTTTAACGTTCTGGAGGGCACCGTCCCCGCTACCTTCTATGAGCTGATGCTCAACAACGAGAGTATTTCTGATGCCAAGACCCGTCAGGCCATCAATCTGGCCCTGGACAAGGAGCTCCTCTGCCTCCAGAGCGCAGGCTCCATGGGCTTTGTGACCAATACTTCCATCCTGCCCGGCACTCCCTATTCCGGTCCTGAGGCTGAGAATATGTATGATCCTCAGGCCGCTAAGGACCTGCTGGCTGAGAGCAATTACGCAGGGGAGACTCTGACCATGGCCTGCACCAGCGCCCGTGCCAGCCTGGCAGCCCTCATCCAGCAGAACCTGAATGAGGTTGGTCTGAACGTGCAGATCGAGACTGTGGACTCCTCCACCATGTTTGCCGGTATGTATGACGGCACTTACGACATGGCAGTGGCCAGCCACACTCCCACCACCCTGCCTCTGTGGTTTACCGCCAGCCGCTTCACCGAGGACAATAACCTCTTCCGTGTGGCCGACCTGAGCTATTACACCCAGATCCTGGACATGATCCAGCAGGAGACTGTGGAGGAAGCCCGTGTGGCTCTGGTGGACGAGTTTGAGGCCTATCTGGCCCAGGAAGTTCCCTTCGTCCCCCTGTGGCTGTACTACTCTCTGCATGTGGAGTCCAAGACGGTGGCCAACATCGATTACCCCTCCTCCTCCTACTGCAACGAAAACGTCTGGCAGTGGATGAAGGAAGGATAATTCCCGTATAGAGTTCCGGAGGTTTCCTCCGGGAACAGAATAGAATCGTCTTTTCCCCGGACATGTGCCGGGGAAAAGACTCTGCTCAGCTTGCAAACGTGCGGGCCTTTGGCCCGTGCGCTGCAGCAAGCTGCGGACTCACTTCCTGGAGCCCAGCGAAGCGGGTCCAGGAAGTCATTATTATTACCTCTGTAGGACCCGTAAGTGGGTCCGTGCCTTTGGGCCGGAAGTGTAGGAGGATCCTGCTTTGAAACACTATATTGTCAAACGTATTCTGGGTGCCATTCCTGTCTTTTTTGGAATCACCCTGATCGTCTTTTTCATGATGAACATGGCCCCTGCCACCATTGCAGATGCGGTAGGGGAGGGAGATGCCTCCAGCGCAGCCATGCGGGCCGCACTGGAGGCCAACCTGGGTTTGGACAAGCCCATCCTGGTGCGGTACTTCCTTTGGCTGAAGGAGGTCATCACCGGAGACCTGGGTCTGTCTTACCGTACCGGTCAGCCCGTTCTGCGGATGATCGCCCAGCGAGTGGCTCCCTCTCTGATCCTCACCGGCACTGGCGTGGTGTGGGCTATTTTGCTGGCCATTCCCCTGGGTGTTCTGGCCGCCTGGAAGCCCAAGTCCGGCTGGAGCAAGCTGGCTTCCGGCCTGACCCTGTTCAGCTTCAGCGCCCCCAGCTTTTTCCTCTGCCTGATCGCCATCTTTATCTTCTCTGTGAAGCTCAGCTGGTTCCCGGCGGCGGGTATGTACTCCTCCGGTGCCGGTGGAGATCCCTCTGACCTGATCCG
>JAFZEB010000056.1 GCA_017560855.1 Ruminiclostridium sp. | reverse complement strand
CTACATCAAGCTCTATGGCATGGACTGGCAGGCCATCGTGGATATGTGCTCCGCCGTGAACCCCTGGATCAGCAGCGTCCCCACCATGGTGGCATTTTCTGTGGTCCCCTTCAACATCGTGTCCTGTGCCCTGAACGCCTTTGTGACCGTTCTGGTCTACAAGCGGCTCAGCGGCCCCATCAAACGCTTTATCCAGTGAAAGGAGAAACCCATCATGCAATTCACCGTTAACAAGGATATCACCTTCGACCAGGCCGTGGAGCTCATGTTTGAAAAGCTGGGCGACTGGAAGATCATGGCGCTGGCCAGCTCGGTCAACGACTATGTCATGGTCCGCAACGTCAGCTGCCTGTTCTATGACGGCAAGGTTTGGTTCAAGACCGACAAGAACTTCCGCAAGACCCAGCAGCTCTACCAGAACCCCCAGGTGGCCCTCTGCTGGAGCGGCGTGCAGATCGAAGGCATCGCCGAGAACAAGGGCCTGGTGGTAGACGAGCCCGACCGCCGCTTCGAGGGCCTGTACAAGAAGTTCCTGTGGGGCAGCTATAACCGCTACTCCCATGAGGACACCGAGATCATCATCGAGGTGACCCCCAAGTTTGTGGAGATCTGGGACACCAGCGAGGAGAACTATGCCTTCCAGATCTTTCTGAACTTTGAGGACCGGTCTGTGGAGGTCAAGCAGTACGACGACACCAGCCGCAAGTAACGGCGGATCATCCCCCTGTAAATGAAAGGACCGGAGCCTGTTCCGTAGGACAGGTTCCGGTCCTTTTGCTGCCTGAAAGAGAGGCAAAGCCAGCGGCCCGCCGGGGAGACGGCGGGCCGCTGGCTTTGCTGGGATATAGAAAGAAAGGAGGGAGAATGTCTTAGAAATTGCCCAGGCCGTGGTTCCACTGCCACTCGCGAATTTCGGGCAGGTCCTGGCCGTACTGGGCGATATACTGCTTGTGCTCCACCAGCTTGTCCTGGAGCTGCTGGATCAGGAAGGCACCCCGGTTGCCCAGCTTTTCGGGCAGGAGGTTGATGATGTCCATGGTCAGGTGCCAGCGGTCCAGGTTGTTCAGCACGCGCATGTCGAAGGGTGTGGTGATGGTGCCCTCTTCGATATAGCCGCGGACATGGAGGTTCTTGTTCTTCCGCTTGTAGGTCAGCTCGTGGATGAGGGAGGGATAGCCGTGGAAGGTGAACAGGATGGGCTTATCCGTGGTGAACAGGTTGTCATACTGCTGGTCGGACAGGCCGTGGG
This sequence comes from Ruminiclostridium sp., assembly GCA_017560855.1. Lineage (GTDB taxonomy): Bacteria > Bacillota > Clostridia > Oscillospirales > Oscillospiraceae > Evtepia. The sequence continues at coordinate 2,339 of JAFZEB010000056.1, read as the reverse complement.
GATGCTGGGTGTCGGACTGGAGGCGCATCAGGTCCACCACGTTGACCACACGCATCTTCACGTCGGGGAAGTTGTGGCGGATGATGGTGACAGTGGCCAGGGTCTCCAGGGTGGGGGTGTCACCGCAGCAGGCCAGGATGATATCCGGCTCCTCCCACTGGTCGTTGGAGGCCCACTGCCAGATGCCGATGCCCTGGGTGCAGTGCTTGACGGCCTGCTCCATGGTCAGCCACTGGGGTCTGGGGTGCTTGGAGGTGACCATCACGTTCACGTAGTTCCGGCTCTTGATGCAGTGGTCAAAGACGGACAGGGTGCAGTTGGCGTCCGGGGGCAGGTACATGCGCACCACGTCTGCCTTCTTGTTGGCCACGTGGTCCAGGAAGCCGGGGTCCTGGTGGGTGAAGCCGTTGTGGTCCTGCTGCCAGACGTTGGAGGAGAGGATATAGTTCAGGGAGGCGATATCCTGTCTCCAGGGCAGGGCGTTGCAGGTCTTGAGCCACTTGGCGTGCTGGGCGAACATGGAGTCCACGATGCGGATGAAGGCCTCGTAGCTGTTGAAGAAGCCGTGGCGGCCGGTGAGAAGGTAACCCTCCAGCCAGCCCTGGCACATGTGCTCGGAGAGCATGGAGTCCATGACCCGGCCGGAGCGGCCCAGGAACTCGTCGTACTCACCCTCAGGCATGTTCCAGACACGGTTGGTCTGCTCGAACATGGGGGTCAGGCGGTTGGACTTGCTTTCGTCGGGGCCGAAGACACGGAAGTTCTTGGCGGGCTCGTTCTCCTTGATGACGTCCCGAACGAAGGAGCCGAGGACCAGCATGTCCTGGGCCTCCACAGCGCCGGGGGCGGGGACTTCGATGCCGTAGTCCCGGAAGTCGGGCATCTTCAGATCCCGCAGGAGCTTGCCGCCGTTGGCGTGGGGGTTGGCACCCATGCGGCGGTCGCCGGTGGGGGCCATGGCCTTCAGCTCGGGGATGAGCTTGCCGTCGTCGGTGAAGAGCTCCTCGGGGCGATAGCTCTTGAGCCACTCTTCCAGCAGGCCCACGTGCTCGGGCTTGGACATGTCGATGGGGACCTGGTGGGCACGGAAGCAGTCCTCGATCTGGTTGCCGTCCACCACCTTGGGGCCGGTCCAGCCCTTGGGGGCACGGAGGATGATCATGGGCCACTCAGGGCGGCTGTCGTCGCCGGTGGTCCGGGCGTGGCCCTGGATGCGCTTGATCTCACGGACGGCCCAGTCCAGGGCGGCAGCCATCTTCTGGTGCATCTCCATGGGGTCGGAGCCCTCCACGAAGCGGGGCTCCCAGCCGTAACCCCGGAAGAGGTTTTCCAGCTCGGTGCGGCTCATGCGGGCCAGGATGGTGGGGTTGTGGATCTTGTAGCCGTTCAGGTGGACGATGGGCAGGACAGCGCCGTCGTCCACGGGGTTAAGGAACTTGTTGGAGTGCCAGGCGGTGGCCAGGGGGCCGGTCTCGGCCTCGCCGTCGCCCACCACGCAGGCGGCGATGAGGGAGGGATTGTCGAAGACAGCGCCGAAGGCATGGGCCAGGGAGTAGCCCAGCTCGCCGCCCTCATGGATGGAGCCGGGGGTCTCGGGGGCCACATGGCTGGGGATGCCGCCGGGGAAGGAGAACTGCTTGAAGAGCCGCTGCAGGCCCTCCAGGTCCTCGCTGATATTGGGGTAGACCTCGGAATAGGTGCCCTCCATGTAGGTGTGGGCCACCATGGCGTTGCCGCCGTGACCGGGACCGGACAGGTAGATCATGTTCAGATCATCCTTGACGATGACCCGGTTCAGGTGGGTATAGATGAAGTTCTGGCCCGGGCAGGTGCCCCAGTGACCGACGATCTTTTTCTTGATGTGCTCAGGCTGCAGAGGCTCCTTGAGCAGGGGGTTGTCCAGCAGGTACAGCTGGCAGGCGGTCAGGTAGTTGGACGCGCGCCAGTAAGCGTCGATCTTCTCCAGCTGAGCGCTGGTGAGAGCCGCTTTCCGGGACATCCGGGCGGACGTCTTGGCGATGGGTTTGGTACCCTTGGGTTTTCTCGGCATGGAAAAACCTCCTTTTCAAATGACATACTTTTATTATATACAATTCTGCCAGAGAATCAACTATAATGTGAAATAAATTGTAAATAATTATCTGTCATTATGAAAATAAAGGGGAAACAGCGGAGAATAATCGTCACAGCTGGGAGGTTAAGGGGAAACGGAAGCCGGGCCGATATGGAATCGGCCCCTACATGATACGTCCCATTCTCGTAGGGGCGGATTCTATATCCGCCCGCCACCCATAGGGTTCAGCCCACGTTGCACGGGCGATTCGTGAATCGCCCCTACG
>JAFZEB010000055.1 GCA_017560855.1 Ruminiclostridium sp. | reverse complement strand
CCTCCCGGGGAGGAATTTTTTTATCTTCACATTGACAATTTCCCCATCTGGGCAGATACTAATGGTAGCAACATCCAAGGAGGCACGACCATGCACGAGACCCTTTACATTCAACCCCATAAACGGCCCAAGGTCCTTCTTCTGGGCAACGGCATGAACCGGGTTTACGGTGGGGCCTCCTGGGCGGGGCTGCTGGAAAAGATCAACCGCACCAAGTACCGGCCCAAGGACATCAAGGGGATCCCCTTCCCCCTTCAGGCTGTCCTGCTGAGCCACGACCATGTGGGCTCCTCGTTGAAGGAATTGAAGGCCGAGCTGACCCAGTGCGACATCCATCCCTGGCTGGAGGGGGTACTGGACCGGCTCCTGGCCCTGCCCTTCGACTGTATCCTCACGCCCAATTTTACCTATGAGGTGGAATGCGCCGCCGACCCGGACTTTTTGACCAAAAACCGGTGGAAGCGGTACCAGCGGCACACCGCCGCCGTGAAGCTGTCGGAACAGCGGTTCATGCTCCACACCTACTATGACCTTCCTCTGGGGGAGCGCTCGGTCCCCCTCTTCCACATCCACGGCGAGGCCCGGAAGCCCAAGTCGGTCATCCTGGGCCACTACTATTACGGCAGTCTTCTCTTCCGGTATGACCAGTACCTCACCCGCCGGGCCCCCAATGAGCAGTACCGCACGGGCAAGCATCCGGAGGGATTCCCGGTGATGAGCTGGCTGGACTACTTCATTCTGGGAGATGTCTACTCCCTGGGCTTTGGCTTTGACACCTCGGAGTTCGACCTGTGGTGGCTTCTGTGCCGGAAAAAGTACGAGGAGGCCGCCCACGGCAGCTTCTACTTCCTGGAACCCGACCGAAAGTCTGCCGAGACCAAGATCGCTCTGATGAAGGCTTACCACGCCCGCCATGTGTCCTTCGGGGTGAAGGAACCCAAGACCACCGAGGAATACAAAGCCTTCTATGAGACCGCCCTGGAGGCCCTGGAGTCTCACATCAAGCTGAAAGAAGGGATGCCCCTGTGAAAAAGCCCTATTACGGCTGGGTGGTCTGTGGGGTAAGCACCCTGCTGCTTTTTGTGACCATGGGCACGGTGTCCAACGGCTTTTCGGTCTATCTGCCCTACATCATGGCTGAACACGGCCTCACCCATGCCCAGACCTCCTCCCTGGTGACTCTCCGGTGTCTGGTGTCCTTTGTCTCCATGCTGTGCATCGGGTTCTATTACAAAAAAGTTTCCATCCGCCTGGGTGTCACCATCGCCGCCGGGTGTGCCGGTCTGGCCTTCCTGCTGTACAGTGTGGCCGAGACCTACCCGGTCTTCTGCCTGGGTGCGGCCATCTCCGGTCTCAGCTACGGCCTGGGGTCCATGATCCCCGTGTCCATCCTCATGAACCGGTGGTTCGTGGCCCATCGGGCTCTGGCCCTGTCCATCTGCGGCACGGGAAGCGGCATTGCCACCATCCTTCTGCCGCCGGTGACCACCGCCCTGGTGGAGAATCTCTCCATGTCGGCCGCCTTCCAGATCGAGGCCTGCGCCGTCTTTGGGTTCACCGCCCTCATCCTCCTCTTCCTGCGGAATGATCCGGGGGAGAAGGGCTTAAAACCCTACGGCTGGGCCCACACCCACCCGGCAGGGGTGAAGGAGGAGCCGGAGCGTTCGGTTACCCTGACGGCAAGCATGTGGGTCCTCATGGCCTGTGCCAGCCTCTTTATGGGTGCCCTGGCCAACCCGGGGTTCTCCCACCTGTCGGTGCTGTTCACCTCTGAGGGGTTCGACCCCATGGTGGTGGCGGTCATCCTGTCGGGGGCCGGGGTGGTCATCACCCTGGCCAAGCTGATCTACGGCGGGGTCACCGACCGGGTGGGGGGCTGCAAGTCCAGCCTCCTCTTCGGCGGCATCCTTCTGGTGGGTCATCTGCTGTGCTGTCTGGCCTTCCTGCAAAGTCTGCCCGTCACCCTCCTCACCGTCCTCTTCCTGGGGGTGGGCTACCCCATCTGCACCATCGGCCCCTCCATCTGGGCCAACGATATGAGTTCTTCGGACCGCTATCCCACGGTGGTCCGGCGGCTCCAGGTGATCTACGCCGGCGGCGCCCTGGTCTTTGCCAGCGTGCCCGGCATCCTGGCGGACCATTTTGGCAGCTACATCCCTGCCTATGTCCTCTTTTCCGTGGCCATGGGGCTGACCATGGTCTGTGTGGCCCTGGCCTACCGGGAGAACCGGAACAGAGCATAACGAACGTAAAAAATCCGCATCGCAAAAGCGATGCGGATTTTTTTGCTTTGTATCAATCGTCCTCGTATTCCTTCGGGCCGCCGGGGCGGTCGAAGTCCGGCAGGAGGAAGGTGCCCACCAGGAAGGTGAGGGAGTAGATGGCGGTGAAGATCATGGCGGCGAACCATCCGGTGGTGTTCACCAGACGGACCACCCAGGCGTACACCACCATCTGCAGGCTGTAGGCCGCTGCCCAGTAGATGGTGAGGATGACGGCCACCTTTTGGGGGGTGGCCCCGGGGAGCTTGGTGGGCAGGGTGAACAGGGAGGGGGTGGAGATGAAGACCACGAAGCCCAGGCAGATGGCAGAAATGGTGGCCACCGTGGGAGAATCGGTCAGGATCATCAGGAAGAAGAGGGCAGACTGGGCGATGCCGGAGAACCGGAAGAGGTTGATCTGCCGCTTAAGCCTTCTGGACAGAACGATGCCGATGATGGTGCCGGGGATGCCGGTGAGGGCGATCATGGTGGTGATGAACTGGGAGTCCACGGTGAAGTCGGGATTCAGGGGGAAGAGGTAGAGCATCACCGTGTACAGCACCAGGCGGCCGGTCATGGTCAGCAGGAACTGATAGAGGAAGGGCTCCTTGAAGCCGTCACGGTAGGTGTAGGTCTTGCCCTCCAGGCTTTCGCTCTTTTTCTTGGGGGCGATGGGGTAGTCCTTGCCCACGACGAGCCAGGCCACCAGGAAAACCACGCTGAACATGCCGTAGAAGAGGATAACGGCCCGCCAGTCACCCAGCCAGGCCCGGACGGGGTTGATGGACAGAAGGGCGATGAGGTTTCCTGTGTTGGGGCCTGCATTGTTCAGGCCGATGAAGAGAGAGTGCTGCTTGGGGTCGAAGCAGTAGACCACGTAGGGGGTCATGCAGATCATGAGGACGGCGCCGCCGAAGCCCAGCAGGAACCGGGTCAGGACGAAGAAGTACAGCCCCGAGGAGAAAGCACCCGCCACCACCGCACCAATGAGCAGGCAGGAGAAGGCAACGGTCTTTTTAGGACCCAGCTTCACCAGGATCCAGGCAGCCACGAAGTTGCCCAGGATCTTGGCCAGGG
>JAFZEB010000054.1 GCA_017560855.1 Ruminiclostridium sp. | reverse complement strand
CAGATGAGCTACACTCGCATATGGTGCCCAGGGCCGGAATCGAACCAGCGACACGCGGATTTTCAATCCGCTGCTCTACCAACTGAGCTACCTGGGCATTTCGGATACCATACAGCATCCGATTTGGCGACGCGGAAGGGACTTGAACCCTCGACCTCCGGCGTGACAGGCCGGCGTTCTAACCGACTGAACTACCGCGCCAAATCCTTGGTGGAAACAACAGGGCTCGAACCTGTGACCCCCTGCTTGTAAGGCAGGTGCTCTCCCAGCTGAGCTATGCTTCCGTCTTTTCGTTCGGCTCTTGCGGACCCGCAACCCCGAGCGACAAGATGTATTATATATGGGAAGACCCGATTTGTCAACACCTTTTTTGAAAAAAGTTCATCTTTTTTCAAAAAACTTTTTCGGCCCGAAACAGCCCCCTTTTCGGACGTTTCGGGCCGGTTTTGACGGTAGTTTTACAGGGACGTCAGCAGCTCCTCCAGGTCAGCCTTTTCAAAGACATGGACGGCATCGCAGAACTGGCAGGTCATCTCTGCCCTGCCCTGGCCCTGGATCAGGTCAGCCAGTTCCTCCCGGCCCATGCTGATGAGGGCGGTCTGCATCCGCTCCCGGCTGCAGTAGCAGCGGTACTCCACGGGGACGGTCTCCAGGGTCTCCATATCAAACCCGCTGAGAACCTCCTTCAGTAGGTCCTCCGGGGACACGCCCTGGCTCAGATGGTTGGTCACCTGGCCCACCTTATTGATGCCTGCCTCGATCTTGTCGATGTCGGCATCGGTGGCACCGGGCAGAAGCTGGATCAGATAACCGCCTGCAGCGGCCACAGAGTAGTCCCGGTCCACCAGGACGCCCAGGGCGCAGGCGGTGGGGATCTGCTCACTCTCGGCAAAGTAGGCGGTGAAATCCTCGGCGATCTCGCCGGAGACCAGGGGGATGGTGCCCACGTAGGGTTCCCGCATCCGCAGGTCCTTGATGATGGTGATGGCACCATTGGTACCCACGGCACCACCCACGTCCAGCTTGGCAGGACCCTTCAGGGGAAGGTCCACGTTGGTGTTCTGGACATAGCCCCGGACGTTGCCGCCGCTGTCGGACACAGTGAGGATGGAACCCAGGGGACCGCCGCCGTTGATGCGGACGGTAACGGAGCCCTCCTTCTCCTTCAGGGTCTCACCGATCATGGAGGTGGCCATGAGGGTACGGCCCAGGGCTGCAGTGGCCACGGGAGAGGTGTTGTGGATCTCCCGGGCCCGCTGGACCAGGTCGTGTCCCTGGATAGCCATGGCCTTCACAGGGGCGTCCTTGGCGATCATTCGTACAATATAATCCATTTCGCTTGTTCTCCTAAGTGTTTCATTCCGGCTTGCGGGCAGTAAAGAAGACACGGTCCTCCCCCTCTGCCGGTTCTGTCAGGTTCAGATTGCCATACTGGCGAATATCCACAAAGCCCGCCTCTTCCAGGTAGCGGGTGAGCTCGGCTAGGGTATAGGCATACTCCTCATGGACTTCTCCCTCCCGGTACCAGAGGTCATCCTCTTCCCGGTGGAAAACATCCATGGCGTAGGTGCAGATCCGCTCAACAGGGTCGTAGTCGGTTCGCCAGACGCAGTAGGCATCCTCGGTCTCATCCATAAAGATGCCGCCGTCCAGACCCTCCAGGTGCGCCGGCGTGTGGACATCAAAGACAAACAGTCCCCCGGGCTCCAGGAAGAGCCGAACCCGCTGGAAGGCCTTCTGGAGGGTGTCAGGGTCAGTGATATGGTTCACACTGTCCAGCAGGCAGACGCAGGCATCCACCGTGCCGTAGAGGTCCAGGTCCTCCATGGCCTGACAGAGGAAGATGGGACGCTCCTTGCCCTCAGACAATTCCTTCTCGAAGGTCTGGGCCAACATCTCGGGGGAAAAGTCCACGCCGATGACCTCATAGTCCCGCTCGGCCAGCAGGAAGGACATGGTGCCTGTGCCACAGGCCAAGTCCAGGACGGTGTGGACGGGCTTCTTCTCCCGGGCCAAGAGAGACTCGATAAAGTCCGCCCAGGCCGGGTAGTTCACATCCCTGGTCATGTCGTCGTAGCAGGCAGACAGAGAGTTATAAGTGAATTCCATACCACTCATTCCTTGTTCTTCTCCTCCTCCCAGAAGGCTTCCATTCTGGGCAGGATGGTCTGGTATCCCTCTGCTCCGTACTGGAGGCAGCGGTTGACACGGCTGATGGTGGCAGAGCTGGCCCCGGTCCGCTTCAGGATCTCCTGATAGATCATCCCGTCCCGGAGGTACATAGCCACTTCGATCCGCTGTTCCATCGCCTTGAGTTCATTGACGGTGCACAGATCCTGCATGAACCGACGGCACTCCTCCACGTCCTTTAACTGGAGCAGGCTTTCGTACAGCAGGTTGTTTTCTTCCTTGGGAGACTTCTTCATGAAATGCTCCTCCTTTGTGCCGTTATACTTTTACATTTTATCAAGTTAAATCACGAATGTAAAGAGAAAGATAGTATGTTTTTGCACGATTTCCGGTGGATTTCTTTGGCCTTTCTGCCAGTTAAGATCCTTTCTCCATCTCCTCCCGCAGCTTTTCCAGGGCTTTCTTTTCCAGGCGCGATACATAGGACCGGCTGATGCCGCAGGCGGCGGCGATCTCCCGCTGGGTGCGGGGTTCCTGACCGTCCAGGCCATACCGCAGAGTCACAACCTTTGCCTCCCGGCGGGTCAGGCATTTCTCCACACACTGCCGGACTTTGGCACAGGACTCCCGGGTGTCCAGATTCTCCAGCATATCGTCGTCCACACTGATGACATCCATAAGGGAAAGGGCACTCCCCTCCCCGTCGGCATCCAGGGAATCCGACAAAGACACATCCCCCTGATACTTCCGCTGGCTGCGAAAGTGCATCAAAATCTCGTTCTCCACGCACCGGCTGGCATAGGTAGCCAGCCTCACCTTCTTATCCGGCTTGAAGGTGGTGATCCCCTTGATGAGCCCAATGGTCCCGATGGAGATCAGGTCGTCCTGGTCGCTGGGCTGGACGTAATACTTCTTGAGAATGTGAGAGACCAATCGCAGGTTGTGTTCCACAAGTTTATTTCTGGCCTCCAGGTCTCCCTGGGCCAGCCGCTCCAGGTATTCCCGCTCTTCCTCCGCCCGCAGGGGACGGGGAAAGGAGCCGGGGCTTCCCACCCGCAGGGGCAGGCAAAGGGTATGGAGCAGAAGAGGACCGGCTGAGATCATAGGCAGCACCTCCTGGCTCTACTCTATTCCCCACCGGCCTGTCTCTATTTCTTCATTTTTTTGCATCTTGGTGCCTAAATCACAGTAAAACAGCCTGTTCTGGGGTATCATATAGCCAAGATAAGAAAACCAATGAAAAAGGAGTGCTGATTATGGCTATCAATAAAATCAACGAAAACAACTTCAGAGAACTGGTCCTGGAAGCAAAGGGCAACGTCCTGGTGGACTTCTGGGCTCCCTGGTGCGGCCCCTGCAACATGCTCGGCCCCATTCTGGAAGACCTGGCCAAGGATCATCCCGAAGTAGAGATCGGCAAGGTCAACGTGGATGAGAACCCTGAGCTGGCCATCGCCTATCAGATCTCCTCCATCCCCGCTCTCATCCTCTTCAAGGACGGCCAGCCCGCAGGTATGTCCGTGGGCGTGCGGCCCAAGTCCGATCTGGAAGAGTTCAT
>JAFZEB010000053.1 GCA_017560855.1 Ruminiclostridium sp. | reverse complement strand
TTCGTCAACGCCCTGGCCGCCCTGCCCGGGGTCCGCAGCGCCGTGCTGGTGAGCTACAACGGCGACTACATGGGCTGAGGAGGGCTGACCAATGTCCACCCATAAGCATGTGGGTATGATCTGTATGGCCCTTTGCCTGACCATCCTTGTGGTGGTCTCGGGTCTTTTGATTGGGAAGTATCCCCAGGCCCGGACCACGGCAGCGGCTGAAACAGAGCAAGCCTATTCTACAGGGCTTTTCAGCACCGATTCCGTCCATACCATCGACATCACTATGGAGGATTGGGATGCCTTCCTGGAGACCTGCGAGAACGAGGAGTACACCATGTGTACTGTCACCATCGACGGGGAAACCGTGCCCAACATTGCCATCCGGGCCAAGGGCAACACCTCCCTGTCCTCGGTGCGAACCTACGGCAACGACCGCTACAGCTTCAAACTGGAGTTCGACCACTACCAGGACGGGGGCAACTACCAGGGCCTGGATAAGCTGAGTCTGAACAACTGTATCCAGGATAACACCTATCTGAAGGACTACCTGACCTATCAGATGATGGAGGACTTTGGGGTGGATGCCCCCCTGTGCAGCTACGCCTGGATCACCGTGAACGGGGAGGCATGGGGGCTCTACCTGGCGGTGGAAGGGGTAGAGGAGTCCTTCCTGGAGCGAAACTACGGCACCACCCGGGGTGAACTCTATAAGCCGGACTCTATGAGCATGGGCGGCGGCAGAGGGTTCGGCGGGGACTTCGAGATGCCTGAGGATTTCAACTTCTCCGAAGATATGGAGTATATGGAACGGCCGGAGGGTATGGAGATCCCGGAGGACTTCGATCCCTCCACCATGGAGATCCCCGAAGGCATGGAAATGCCCGAAGGGTTTGATCCTTCTGTCATGGGTCAGCCCGGAGCGGGCAGAGGCCAACGGCCCATCGGGGAAGAGGAGGAACGGGGCATGCCCGGCGGCTTCGGCGGTATGGGCTCCAGCGACGTGAAGTTGGTCTACTCCGATGACAGCTTTGACAGCTATGCCAACATCTTCAACAACGCCAAGACCGGCGTCACCGATGCCGACAAGACCCGTCTCATTCAGTCCCTCAAGACCCTGAATGAGGGAACAGATATCGAATCCGTGGTGAATGTGGAGGAGGTCATGCGCTACTTTGTGGTCCACAACTTCGTCTGCAACGGGGACAGCTACACGGGCATGATGGTCCATAACTACTACCTCTATGAGGAGAACGGGATCCTGTCCATGATCCCCTGGGATTACAACCTGGCCTATGGCGGCTTCCAGGCTGGCAGCGATGCCACCGGCTTGGTGAACACCTCCATCGACCAGCCCGTCTCCATGGGCTCCACGGAGGACCGGCCTATGATCCACTGGATCTTCCAGGACGAGGCCTATACCCAGCAGTACCACCAGTACTTTGCCGACTTTCTGACCCGGTTCTCCAGCGGGAAGTTTGCCGCCGAGTTTGACCGGGTGGTGGAGATGATCGCCCCCTATGTGGAGAAGGACCCCACCGCTTTCTACACTTATGAGGAGTTCCGGACCGGTGCAGAGACCCTGCGGGCGTTCTGTCTCCTGCGGGCCGAGGCCATCCTGGGGCAGTTGGCGGGCAGCACCGAACAGGTGGATGCCTCCCATCTGACCGTTTCCGCCATGGGCTCCATGGGGAGCATGGGCGGTCCCGGCGGCCGGATGCCGGAAAACTTGGAGGGTCAGACGCCCGAGGGCTTCGCCCCCAACAACATGGAAGTACCTGAGAATTTCGATCCCGGAAGCATGGAGCCCCCGGAGGGGTTCACTAGCGGGCCGCCCGAAGGTTGGGGCGGCGGACAACGGCCCCAGCCTCCTTCCGGAGGTTTTGGCGAAATGCCCATGCCACAAGGTGCGCCTCCCAATTGACAACCTCCCTCGAATTGGTTAAAATATAAGGTGCAAGTGAGCTGGACAGCCGCGTGGGCAGGTCGAAAGGCCGTCCATGAGGAAAGTCCGGGCTCCATAGGGCAAGGATAACGGGTAACGCCCGCCGAAGGCGACTTCAGGACAAGTGCAACAGAGAGATACCGCCTGGCCCAGTCCAGGTAAGGGTGGAAAGGTGAGGTAAGAGCTCACCCGCCGGCTCGGAAGTGTCCGGTGATGTAAACTCTATCCGGAGCAACACCGTGGAGGGGAATATGACCGGCCCGGTCTCCCCGGGGAGGTGGCTGGAGCGCATTGGCAACGATGCGCCTAGATAGATGGCTGTCTTTAACAGAACCCGGCTTACAGGCTCACTTGTGTTTTTCTTTTGAAAAGGCCCACGCAGCTCTTTCTCAACGAAAGGGCATGTGGGCCTTTCCCCAATTCGTTCATTTTCCCAAGGAGGAGATTTCCATGAACAAATTACCTGTCATCACCATTTCCCGTGAGTACGGCTCCGGTGGTCGGGCCATCGGTGAAAAGCTGGCCAAGGAACTGGGCATTCCTTTTTACAATAAGGAACTCATCCTCATGGCCGCCAAGGAAAGCGGCCTGTCCGAAGAGTACATCAAGAAGACCGAGCAGATGAAGGCCACCAGCTTCCTGTACGGCCTGTACATGGGTGCCCAGCAGCTGCCCATGAACGACCAGATCTTCCTGGTCCAGAGCAAGATCATCCGGGAACTGGCCGAGAAGGGCCCCTGCGTCATCGTGGGCCGCTGCGCCGACTACGTCCTGCGGGAGCGGGATGACGTCCTCAACGTCTTCATCCATGCCCCCATGGAATATCGTGCCCAGAGAGCCAAAGAGGTCTACGAGCGGGAAGCCGGCAACATGGTGGACTATGTGAAGAAGCAGGACAAGAAGCGTGCCTCCTTCTATAACTATTTCTCCCAGAACAAGTGGGGCGATGCCCGCCACTATCATCTGGCCATCAGCGGCCAGTATGGCGTGGACTATGCCGTGGAGATCCTCAAGCGTGCTGTGGAAACCTTCCCCGGAGGTGGCCGGTAAATGAGTTCCCAGCTCCAGCCGCCCACGGAAAATAAGATGGGCGTCATGCCCATCGGTAAGCTGCTGCTGTCCATGTCGGGACCTATGATGTTCTCCATGCTCATCCAGGCCCTGTACAACGTGGTGGACAGCATGTTCGTCTCCTACATCAGCGAGGCCGCCCTGACGGCGGTCTCTCTGGCCTATCCTGTCCAGAACTTTATGATCGCCGTGGCTACGGGCACCGGCGTTGGCATCAACGCTCTCCTCTCCCGCAGTCTGGGCGAGCGGAACTTCCCCATGGCCAACCGGGTGGCAGGCAACGCCATCTTCCTGGGCCTCATAAGCAGTATCCTCTTTGCTGTCCTGGGTACCGTGGGAGCCCGGTTCTACTTCCAGACCCAGGTCACCGACCCGGAGATCATCCAGCTGGGCTGTGACTACCTCTTCTGGATCTGCCTGTTCGCCATAGGTCTTTTCGGTCAGGTCCTGCTGTCCCGGCTCCTCCAGGCCACGGGCCAGACATTCTACAGTATGATCATCCAGATGGTGGGCGCCGTGCTGAACATCATCCTGGACCCCATCCTGATCTTCGGCCTTTTCGGCATGCCTGCCATGGGTGTGGCCGGTGCGGCCATCGCCACGGTCATCAGCCAGTTTGTGGGTACGGCCCTGGGCGTGTACTACAACCGGAAGAAGAACCCGGACATCACCATCACCCGGGAGAATATCCGCCCCAACCTGCCGGTCATCGGCCGAATCTACAGTGTGGGCCTGCCCTCCATCCTGATGCAGACCGTGCCCTCCATCCTGATCTTCGGTCTGAACCAGATCCTGGTGAGCTTCACTGAGACTGCCGCTGCTGTCTATGGCGTGTGGTTCAAGCTCCAGGGCTTTGCCTTCCTGCCCATCATCGGCATGAACAACGGCATGGTCCCCATTGTTGCCTACAACTATGGCGCCCGGAAGCCCGAGCGCATCACCGGTACCATACGCCTGGCCATTACCTGGTCCCTGTGCATCATGGTGGTCGCCATTGCCCTGTTCCAGATCTTCCCGGCCCAGCTTTTGGGCTTCTTCCAGGCCTCTGGGGACATGCTGGCCATCGGCGTGCCCGCCATGCGGACCCTGAGCCTGTGCTTCATCGTGGGCGGCTTTACCATCGTGGCCTCTTCGGTCTTCCAGGCACTGGGCAAGGGTTTCCTGAGTATGACCATTGCCGTCTTCCGTCAGCTCCTGCTGGTCCTGCCCCTGTCCTTCCTGTTTTCCAGGATCGGCGGCCTGGATCTGGTCTGGTGGTCCTTCCCCATTGCAGAGGTCCTGGCAGGTCTTTTGGCCGGTGTTTACCTGTACCGGATCTACCAAAAAGTCATCCGCCTCCTGGCAGAGGATGGCTATAAATTCTGAG
>JAFZEB010000052.1 GCA_017560855.1 Ruminiclostridium sp. | reverse complement strand
GCACAGGTCCACAAAATCCTGAAAAAAGGAGGAGCGGTTGAACACGCTCCTCCTTTCCAGTCTCAGTTTTTCCCCCATGAGGTTCAGCAGGGTGGTCTTTCCAGAGCCATTGCCGCCATAGAGGACGGTGATGGGCTCGAAGGAGAAGGTCTCCTCCTCCCAGTTATCAAAGACCTGGAAAGGATAGAAATTGCTGTAGCAGGTCCGGTTGTTGACCAGCTCATCCAGAAGGATCTCCCGTCTGGTCTGCCTGGGCAGGGTGAAATGAGACAGATAGATCATATCAGGAGTTCTCCCGGCAGGCCCGCAGGAAAGACAGTCTGGGGGCAGGACAGGGCAGCTGGATCTTGAACTTCATCTGGGGGTGACGGGGCTCCCGCAGGGGGAAGCCCTCCATGTCCTCCATCATGGGGGCGTTGAAGAGCACAGGCAGGACGTTGGGGCCCACCAGCTCGATCTCGTCCCCGGCGGCAAACTTGTTGCGCAGGGAGACAGTGGCAAGGCCGTTCTCGTCGCAGTCCTCCACCACGCCCACCACCTGCCAATCCCGGATGTACCGGGCGTCGGCGGTATACTGGCCGGGCTGGCCATAGAAGAAGCCGGTGGAATAGTGCCGGTGGCTGACCTTCTCCACCTCGTCCCGCCAGGTCATGTTCAGAGGGCGGCCGGCCAGCACATCGTCGATGCAGTGGCGGTAAGCGCCAGTGACGATGGCGGCATAGTAGGCGGACTTGGCACGGCCCTCGATCTTCAGGGAGTCCACACCGGCGGCGATCAGGTCGGGGATGTGGTCGATCATGCACATATCCCGGGAGTTCATGATGTAGGTGCCCTTCTCGTCCTCGTAGACGTCGAAGTACTCACCGGGCCGCTTCTCCTCCATCAGGGAGAACTTGTAGCGGCAGGGCTGAGCGCAGGCACCCCGGTTGGAGTCTCGGCCGGTCATGTAGTTGGACAGGAGGCATCGGCCGGAGTAGGACACGCACATGGCGCCATGGGCAAAGGTCTCGATTTCCAGACTCTTGGGAGTCTTGGCGCGAATTTCTGCGATCTCCTCCAGGTTCAGCTCCCGGGCCAGAATGACACGGTCGGCGCCCAGCTCGTGCCAGACGTTGGCCGCCTGGTAGTTGACGATGCTGGCCTGGGTGGAGATGTGGATCTTCACATTGGGGGCGTACTTCTTGGCCAGGCCCAGAACCCCCACATCCGCCAGGATGACGGCGGTGACCCCCGCCTCCTCCAGAAGCTCCAGCCACTGGGGCAGACGGGCGATCTCATCGTTGCGGGGCATGGTGTTGCAGGTCACGTGGGCATCCACCCCGTGGGCCTTGCAGTAGGCAACGGCCTTTTTCATCTCCTCGGGGGTAAAGTTCCCCGCAAAGGAGCGCATGCCGAAGGTGGTACCCGCCAGGTACACAGCGTCAGCGCCATAGGCCACCGCCATCTCCAGGCGTTCCCAGTCCCCGGCAGGGGCCAGTAATTCAATCTTTTTCTTCATGGTTTACCTCATCAGCTGTTCAGGAAGGCCTGATGCTCGGCGTAGCTGGAGAAGAAGTGGTGGACATCGTCATCACCCAGAGCATAGTAGAAGTAATCGGTGCTCTCAGGGTTGATGGCGGCCACAATGGCCTCCAGACCGGGGTTGGCAATGGGTCCAGGGGGCAGACCCTTGTTCAGATAGGTGTTATAGGGGCTCTGCACGGTGGAGTAGTGGTCCTTGGTGACGATCTCGCCCTCAGGCAGCACGTACTGGATGGTGGCGTCGATCTGCAGGTAGCCCTGGGTACCGCCGCTGGGGTTGTTGAGACGGTTGTACATGACAGAGGCGATCTTAGCACGGTCGGTGCCGTCGGACTCCTTCTCGATCATGGAGGCCACAGTCAGGACCTGACCGATGGAGTAGCCCTTGTCCCAGATCTGCTGGCGCATGGCATCGGTGACCTTGGCATCAAAGTTCACCAGCATCTTGTTGATGATATACTTGGGGTCCTCACCCATGTAGAACTCATAGGTATCGGGGAAGAGATAGCCCTCCAGGCGGTGGTAGTCCCCCAGGGGGATATCCTGAAGGAAGGAGAAGGCGTAGTCATGGTTGGCCGCCATGTCCTGAAGCTTGGCTACCGAGGAGACACCCTTCTCCTCCAGCAGGGCAAAGATCTGGTCCATGGTGTAGCCTTCGGGGATGGTGACCATAGCCGAGGCACGGGCAGCCGAGCTGGAGCCCAGGTTGTTGATGATGGCCCGGTAGTCCATGTCGGTGTTCAGGTTGTAGGTGCCGGGAGAGATGGCATCCTGGCCACCGGAAAGGGTGGTAAACAGGCTGAAGATCAGCTTGTAGTTGATGATATCCTTGTCCTTGAGCTGGTCCACCACATCGCCGAAGTCGGCATCCTCGGCCACATAGATGCTGGCGGTGGCCTCTTCCTTGTTCAGGGCCAGCAGGTCGTTGGCAATGGTCCAGCCCACCACCGCCAGGATGGCGGAGATGCCGAAGACCGTGAGGATATAGGTCATGGAGCTGCCCAGGGCGGAGCGCTTCTTTTTCTTCTTTTTCTTCTTGGGGGGCTGGCTCTGGGCCTGGGAGGTCCGGCGTCTCTCGGGTTCTTCGGGCCGACGGCGGTCGAAGTACTCGTCATCATACCGGCTTCTGCTCCGGCGGTCATTGTAACGGTCATCGTACCGATCGTCATAGCGGTCGCCGCTGCGGCGGCTGGTGCGATGGTACTCCGACTCGTACTCGTAGTTTCTTCTGTCTCGTTCCATATGCTTGTCCTCCTATGGAATCTGTTTCAGCGGCTGGGGTCAGTCCTTCTTATGGGGCCAGACCTGGCCCTCCTCGGTGATGACGTACTTGACCCACATATCCAGGGGTTCCTTGGGCAGGTTGATCTGGAAGAAGTCCTCCCGGCACAGGCCCACGGTGATGCCCTCGTAGTCCTCCAGGTAGCGGTCGTAATAACCGGCACCCTGGCCCAGACGGCCGCCCCGGCTGTCAAAACTCAGGCCGGGGGTGAGGATCAGGTCGATGTCCTTACTCTCCACCACGGGGCAGGTGAGCTTGGGGGCAGGGATGTTGTAGCGGTCGGGCTCCATGTCCTCCATGCCGGTGATGACGTAGGCCTTCATCTCCGTGTCGGACAGGCAGCGAGGCATGCAGACGGTCTTGCCCTGCTGCAGCAGTGCTTCCAGACTGGCATCGGTGCGGATCTCGGTGCCCACACCGTAATACAGCAGGATGGTCTGGGCCTTTTCCAGGGTGGGGTGCTGGAGGAACTGCTGACACAGTTCCTTGTCGGACGCAGCCCGCTCCTCCTTGGTCAGTTCCCGCAGAGCGGCCCGGATCTGGGACCGCAGGATCTTCTTCACTTCGGAAATTTCACTCATTTTGATTCAGTTCTCCTTTTTCAGCAGGGGTTCGGCAGCCTGCCAAATCTCCTGGTGGATCTCTTCGATGGGGCGAAGCTCACCCTGCTCATTCAGGCAGGAGATGCGCTTCCAGCCATAAGTCTCGGCGGCCTGGATGGCGGCCTGACGGCAGTCGGCCAGGTAGGCCGTGTCGGTCTCGTGGATGTCGGCCTTGGTGTTGGTGTTCTCCTCCCGCTGGCGGAGCATCTCCACAGCTTTTTCCGTGGGCATATCCAGGAAGATGACCAGATCAGGGGCGGGAAGGCCCATGCGGTCATACTCAAACTCGGACAGCCAGGTTAAAAATTCGCCTCGTTCTTCCACCGGCAGCTTGCTGGTCTGGTGGACGGCGTTGGAGGTGGTGTAGCGGTCAGCTAAAACCAATCCACCATTTTCATAGTGCTCTTGCCACACCTTCTTCCAGGAGGCGTAGCGGTCCACGGCATAGAAGGCAGAGGCGGCGTAGGGGTTCACGTCCCCGGGCTTGCTGCCGAACTCTCCGTCCAGATACATCCGAATGAGGGCGGAGGAAGGTTCCTGGTACTGGGGAAAGACCAGCCGCTGGAAGGGGTGGCCCTCCTGCTCGGCCCGCTGGCAGAGGCGGGCAAACTGGGTGGACTTGCCGGACCCGTCGGTGCCCTCAATGACGATCAGTCTTCCCTTCATGCCTTCCCTCGTTTCTTGCTTTCCTTCTTGGCATCCACCAGGAAGAGAGGGAGCTTGGCCATGCGGCCGAAGCGGCTGGGCTGGTGGACCAGCCGATAGAACCACTCCAGCCCCATCTTCTGCCAGATGACCGGGGCACGCTTCACGTTCCCGGCATAGACGTCCAGAACACCGCCCAGGCCCACCATCAGGTGTGCGCCGGTCTGGGGACCGTATTCCGCGATCCACCGCTCCTGCTTGGGGGCACCCAGGCACACAAAGGCCACATCGGCCTGGGCCGCCTTGATCTTCTCCACCACGGGGGCGGAGTCCTTAAAGTAGCCGTCGTTGGTGCCGCAGATGGTCAGCTTGGGGTATTTCTTCTTCAGGTTTTCCGCTGCCTGGTCGGCCACCCCGGGCTTGGCTCCCAGGAGGAAGAGCCGTCCGCCGGTTTTCTCCAACTCAGACAGCAGGCCGGTGGCAAAGTCGATGCCGGGGACTCTCTCTTTGAGGGGAGTGCCCAGGATCTTGGCGGCGTGGATGACGCCGATGCCGTCGGGCAGGACCAGGGCTGCGTTGTTCAGGATATCCCGGTAGTCGGGCATCTCCCGGCCCATGTTTACGATCTCAGGGTTGGGGGTCACCACGTAGGAAAAGCCGGGGCCTGCGGCCAGGTCGGCACCCTTCTGGATGGCTTCCGACAGGGTCAGGTTGTCAAAGGACACACCCATGATTTCATTTCGCAAGGTTTGCATCTCCTATGATTCAGGACACAAATGCGCATAGTAAGGCATAGTATCCGATTTTAGTTATATTCTGTTGTATTGTACCACGATTGGCAGGATTTGTCCATTCATCCGGGAAGGGCTTCATAGATTATTCAGAAATAAAGGGCCTTGGACATAAAAAAGGCTCCCCTTGATAGGGGAGCTGGCAGCCGTAGGCTGACTGAGGGGTGCTATCCTTGCGGTTGAATTGTCGTACCGGTACCACTTCGTACCCTTTGACCCCGCACCTCTCCGCCCCTTCGGGGCACCTCCCCTCACAGGGGAGGCATAACCCTCAAGGGAGGGGGTTCATTTCACCCAGTACAAAATGGCATCCCGCAGGAACCGGGCACAGCCTGGGACATTTTTGTCATAGTATGCAGTAAACCGCTGGTCCATCACATACATCTCCCCCAGGCCCTTATGTACATGGGGCTGGTACTTCAGTCCGGAGAGGACCAGCCACTGCTTGTGGTTGGTCACGATTTCCTCCCCTTCCGGACCTTCGGGGGAAATCCCCCTCTGAACGGCATCCTCCAGGCCGGACAGGATGGCCCGGTCCAGGTCGGTCCACCGCTGGTAGTCGGCCTGACTCATGTTTTTCATGGTCATCTGGGTCCGGTCCACAGCAGCATCGCCGTACTTCTCCCGGCTCTCTTTGCCGTAGTTCTGTTCCTGCTCCTCCACCAGTTGGGTCTTGAAGGCCTCAAACTTTTTTGCGTCGCTCATGCGTTCCTTCCTTTCCTCGGCCTGGATGTTGGTCCGCACCGATTGTATGAGGGTCTCCAGCCGGTCCCGCTCCCCTTCCAGAGCAGACAGATGCTTCTGCAGCAGGGCCAGCCGGTCCAGGGAAGGGTCTTCCAGATGGATTTTTACTTGAGCCAGCTCCACCCCCAGTTCCCGGAAGAACAGGATATGCTGGAGCCGGTCTACTTCTTGTGGCCCATAGTAGCGGTAGCCGCTCTCTGCCACCCGGCTGGGTTTGAGCAAGCCGATCTCGTCATACCACCGCAGGGTACGGGTGGTCACCCCGGATAACCGGGCCAGGGCCTGAATGGAGTATTCCATGGTTTCTCCCCTCCTTTGGCTATAGCATAGCACTTGACGTTACGGAAGAGTCAAGGGGTTTTCTTCGATTAAACCATAATTTCGTATGCGGCACAACAGCAAAAATCCCTGACCAAGTGGTCAGGGATTTTGGTTACTCAAACTTAGGTGCTTTCACTTCATTGCCGGAAAAGGCGTTGGGCCCGGGGTTGGACAGGGAGAAATACATCCGGGCGGCCTTGGTGGTGCCGAAGTCCTGGTTGGACCCGCTGTCCATGACGGCATTGAAGGCATCCCGGAACATCTGGTTGTGGGCCTCCTCCCGGTTTAAGAGGAAGTCAATGGTCTCCCGGACCTTCTTGTCCTTGATCTGGCGGTAGAGGTACTCATAGGTCACCTTGGCCCGCTGCTCGGAAGCAATGTTGCTCAGCAGGTCGGCGCAGAGATCTCCGGTGACCGTCACATAGTCCCCCGTCCAGGAGTAACCGGAGGCGTTCACCAGCCCGGGGGACAGCCCCAGCTGGACGTGGGTCTGGATCTCCCCTGCCTTCACCTCGTCGGCGGCCAGTTCATGACCGTTGAGCAGGTTGATGGTCCTGCCGATCATCTCCAGGTGGGAAAGTTCCTCGGCGGCGATATCCAGGAAGAGGTCTTTGATCTTGGGATCCTTGATGCGGAAGCTCTGGGCCATATACTGGAGGGCGGCCTTCAGCTCTCCGTTGCCTCCGCCCAGCTGCTCCTGGAGGAGGGCGGCGTACTGGGGATTGGGTTCCTCCACCCCCACAGGATGGAAGAGCTTTTTCTCATGGGTAAACATGGGGATCACTCCTTTCGAATTCTGCCCATATTTTGCCGCAAAAAGGATCGGTCTATCCCTTTTCCGTTGACTTTACATCCGTCCATCCTGTATCATAAAAGCAAGAAAACAAAGAGAGGATGGTACCCATGCTCCGAAAATGGAAACGATTCAGCGCCCTGGCCCTGTGCCTGGTGATGCTCACAAGCCTTCTGACCCTCACGGCCAGCGCCAGCTATGACATCTATGTGAATGCCAAGGACGGCATCGGTCTGAACCTGCGCACCGGCCCCGGCACCGAGTACGAAAAGGTCCGCAGCCAGCCCATCCCCATGTACACCCGGCTGTCCATCTCCCAGACCCAGGATTCCGCCGCAGGAAACCCCTGGGGTTACACCAGCTATCAGGGGGATACCGGCTGGGTCTGCCTGGTGGAAACCACCACCTATGACCCTTCCCCCAAGCAGACTGCCTACACCGCCGCCAACTACGACATCTACGTCAACGCCAAGGATGGTCTGGGGCTGAACATCCGCTCCGGCCCCGGCACGGACTACAGCAAGCTTCGGGCCAACCCCATCCCCATGTACACCAAGCTCCACATCAGCCAGACCACCCAAACCTCCTCCGGCCAGCCCTGGGGCTACACCAGCTATGAGGGGATCTCCGGCTGGGTCTGCCTGGTGGAGACCACCACCTATGATCCCGCACCCAAGGCCCCCGCTGCCCCTGCTGAACCTGCCACCCCTGCTGCAGACACCGGTGACCCCCTGGCCGCTGTGTCCTATATCGGGGACCGGGCGGCCTGCAAGATGGACGCCGCCATGGCCCGGGCCTACGCAAAGGCCATTGCCAACCAGCCCGCCACCAACAGCCAGGGCGGTACCCTCCAGGCCGTTCTGGTGGATGCCGGCCGGGACGGCTATCCCCTCCTGATGACCACCTATCTCATCACTGCCAACGGCATGGATGACGAGTGCTCCATCCCCACCATTTGGGAGTACAAAAACGGCAAGGCCGTGGCCCACGATTTCAAGGCCGACACCGACCTGCCCTCCCCCATCCAGATGGGCACCGACACCATTGCCGAAGGCAAGGTCCTGCGGGTGGACTCCAACGGCGGCGGCGGTGTGGACCCCGTCCAGGGTTCCCTGTACTACGCCGTCAATAAGGCACAGCTCACCCTCCTGCACACCTCCAAGGAGTTCACCGACAGCCACACCTACGAGCTGGACGGCAAGGGCTACCCCTCCCCCCACGCCGTGGCCGCCAAGCTGGGCTGGGCGGACTCCCTGGACAACGCCAGCCTGACCACCAACGGCAGCACCCTCTTCCTGGACTGCATCACCAGCGATGGCACCACCGCAGGCACCGCCCTGAACGCCTACGCCGACACGGCAGCCCCGGAGGCTTCCGACAGAGACACCCAGGACCCCGAAACCGACCTGAATCCCCCTCCCATGGAGAGAACAAGTTCCATCGGCTCCACCATCGCCCTGGGCATCATCATCGCCCTGCTTTTGGCTGTGGTGATTCTTTTCGTTGTGATGATCACCAAGCTGAAAAAGAAACGCTGATTTTTATCTGAACTACAACAAAACCGGGACACCTGTAGGTGTCCCGGTTTTCTATCTTCAAAGCTGTTGATCTTCGTCTGAGGGCTAATAGATCATGATATCTTCTACATTGCACCTCAGGATGCGGCAGAAATCGTTGATGGTGGTGGT
>JAFZEB010000007.1 GCA_017560855.1 Ruminiclostridium sp. | reverse complement strand
CTCAGCACGGAGTTGACCCCGCTGGCGTAGACCTCCCAGCTCTGCTTTTCCTCGGCCAGCTGCTTCAGGCCGGACTTGGTGATGCGGTAGTATTTCCGGGTGCGGCCGTTGGCCTCGGCCTCGTAGGAGGTCACATAGCCCCCGTTCTCCAGCTTTTTCAGCACGGGGTAGAGGGTGCCCTCCTTCATGTGAAAGGTGCTGTTGGAGCGGCGCTCCAGTTCCGTGATCATCTGATAGCCGTACAGGTCCTGACCTTTCAGTAGGGAGAGGACCAGCAGGGTGGTGTGTTCCAGATTCTTTTTGCGTTCCATAGGATTGCCTCCTTGTTATTCGATGAAGCCAATGGCCCAATTTTGGGACGAGTCATAGGTGCACAGGACGTTGCCTTCTTCGTCAAGAACGTCCAGAGCTATAGGCAAATGGTCGATGGGTTCCAGGTCCTGGGTTGTCACGGACCAGAAGTATCGGTTGCCGTTTTCAGCAGTGAAAACATCTGCAGTGAGTTCCACCGAACGGTAGTGATAGCTGGGATCTACATTGCAGTAGGCCCGGACGGAGGCTGCCTCCTCCAGAAGGACCTTCCCAAAAAGGTGAAAGCTGGCTTGGTTGGCCTGATAATCCTGATAATAATGGCCTCCGCCTGCCACAGGTGGATCGTCCGGTTTATCAGCCACGACAAAGTTCAAGGTGTCGTTGCCCCAGCGGTCCCGCCAAAGGCCGGGAGTATAAAACGTCAGGAGGAGGACATCATCGTTTTCTGTCAGGTACCAACCGTCACGGTTCATCACCGGTTCCGTGGGAGCCAGCCCCAACAGGTCTTCCACCGCCCGGATGTTCTGGCCGGGGGTGAGACCGATCAGATGGGTCCCCATGGCGATGGCCAGCAGGAGGGCCAGGGCAAGGAGGCCCCAAAGAGTCTTTTCTTTGCGGGTGCGGAGTTTTTTCATGGGACAGACACCTCCTCCCAGGGCATAGGGACTTCCAGGGTGAAGGAGGTCCCGAAACGGTCGTATTGTACCATAACGTTTTCTTCGGGCTGAAGGGTATAGAGGATCCAGTGATGGTATTGGGCGTTTCCGTGGTTGTTTCCCTCCAAGGAGACCAACAGGGTTTCCTCTTGGGAGGGAGGCAAGGTATCTATGACGTACGGGTAGTGTAAAGGGTCTCGCAGGGGGTTTTTGTTGTAGCTCACGGCGTAGAGGTGGCCCACATAGCCCTTGTCCTTATAGTTCTCATCCAGTTCCACAGCAGCGGCGTAGAATTTGATTGCGTCCCCGTTGGGGAAGCTCTGGGTGAAGTCCAGGGGGACCAGTTCTGCGTCAGGAAGCTGGACCTCAGCTGGGTGGTGCTCCCTGGGAGCTTGTCGGGCCTCCAGACTGCCGGCGGCACCCTTGAGGCCATGGGCCAGAGCCAGGACAAGCAGGAGAGCAGCCACCAGGACGGCCAGCCAGACCAGCCGGGAGAGGATAAGCCACCGGAGGGGATATTCCTTGTTGAGGGCCTTGCCTACGGTTTCCGGGTCCCCCATGGACTCCACGGCCACCCGGTAGGCGTGTTCCTCCG
Source organism: Ruminiclostridium sp. (assembly GCA_017560855.1). Taxonomy (GTDB): domain Bacteria; phylum Bacillota; class Clostridia; order Oscillospirales; family Oscillospiraceae; genus Evtepia. The sequence continues at coordinate 1,222 of JAFZEB010000007.1, read as the reverse complement.
GGAAGCCCCCGTCCAGGAGGGCCTGGGCGTGATCTTCCATGTGGTCCTCCAGCTCCTTGCGGAGGGCGGCCTTTTCCTTGCCTGTGGCGTGGCGGACGTACTGGGCCACGTTGTGGCTGTACTGATGAAATCTGTCGTGCATGGCGTGCCTCCTTTCTTGGTAATACCTAGTCTATCTAGGTATATAATACCTAGAATGGCGAGGTATGTCAAGGAAAAATAAACCGCTGTGGTCAAAACCACAGCGGTTTGAGGTTAAACAAGGCTTCTCCCTGGGGAGAAGCTGTCAGCGAAGCTGACTGATGAGGGGACCCAGGTTGCAGGTCATTGCCCCTCATCCGTCCCGGCTTCACCGGGCCACTTTCTCCCAGTGGGAGAAGGCTTATGCGTCAGTGTTTTCCTTTGAAGAGCAGGGACAGGAAGAACCACAGGGCCAGCAGGACGGTGATGGATGCGCCGGTGGAGGCCCCCAGGTAGTAGGACACCATCAGGCCCCCGATGCCGCAGACCAGACCGCCCAGCACGGAGATCAGGTGATACTGGTGCAGATTCCGGGACAGGTTTCGGGCGGCGGCGGCAGGCAGGACCAGCAGGGAGTTGATGACCAGCAGGCCCACCCAGCTCATGGTAATGGTCACCACGGCGGCAATGGCGGCGGTGAACAGGAAGTTCTTCCAGACCACTTGGATGCCCCGGCTGTCCGCCAGAGCCTGGTGGACCGAGGAGAGCATCATCTGGTTGAAGGAGGTGGCCCACAGGACCACCACCAGGATCAGGATGATGGCCAGCAGGCCGATCTCTGCCGGAGAGACCGAGAGAATGTCGCCGATGAGAAGGCTGTTGAACTTGGTGAAGCTCTGGCCCCCCATGGTGCTGATGAAGATACCCAGAGCTACAGCGGCCGAGGAGAAGACGCTGATGGCCGTGTCGCTGGCCATACGGGTCTTCTGGCGGACCAGGGTAAAGAGGAAGGCGATGACGATGGCGAAGACCACAGCCCCTCCTACGGGGTCAGCCAGGCCGCAGATGGCACCGATGGCCATGCCGGTGAAGGCAGAGTGGCCCAGGGCGTCGGAGAAGAAGGCCATGCGGCTCTCCACCACCATGGTGGAGAGAAGGCCGAAGAGGGGGGTGAACACCAGGATGGCCAGCAGGGCGTGCTTCATAAAGAGCATGGAGTCGGGGGCGGCCCACTCAAAAGGCAGCCAGGATACCAGCCAGT
>JAFZEB010000051.1 GCA_017560855.1 Ruminiclostridium sp. | reverse complement strand
GGTTTTTCTCCATTGTACAATAGAGGGGGTATTCCTGCAAGAAAAAGAGCATCGGTTGATCGATGCTCTTTTGAGGTGGCTTATTTGGACACTGCCCGGATGTGGACATTCCGCACCAGGAACCAGGCGATGATGGAGAAGCAGAGGAAGATCACCAGGAAGACTCCCATGCAGTTCCAGGGGGATGCCAGGCAGAACGCCAGAAGCATATCCATCTGGGCAACAAATTGCAGGGACAGGAAGGGGACACCAAACAGGAGGATGGTTCCCATCAGGATCCCGGCGATGACACAGCCCAGTTTATTCAGCCGCCAGAAGAGGGTGGTGCAGAAGAGGCCGAAACCGTAGCAGGCCAGCATCAGGCAGGTGGAGAATAGAACAGAGACTCCGTGCTGTGGGAGGGTAAGCTCCTGCTCAAAGCCATGATAGATCAGGCCGTACAGGTCGTTAAAATAGGCGTTGGTCACACTACCCCAGAGGGTCTGGGCGGTAACCATGAGAATTTCACCGGCCAGGGCAATGACCAGAGCGGCGAGGATGACGGAGGGAAAGAGACTGCGGAAGGCGGTTTTTCTGCCGGTGCCCATCTGGGCGCACAGGCGGATGACCTGCCGGGCAAAGACAATACCGCAGACCAGCATGTAGATGGCGGCAGAGAACCCGTAGGCGGAGTAGGAAAACTGGTCGTCCACGTTGATGGAGAACAGACCCAGGGGAACCAGACTGACCAGAATGGCGTTCACCAGGAAGAGGATAAAACCACTGGTGCGATAGTCTCTCAGCTGAAATTGAATGGCAGGCTTCATGTTCATTATGCCATCTCCTTTCTCTCACAGGCCTCCTGGAGGCTGATGAAGTAATCTTGTAAGCTCATGGGGCTTACCTCCAACCCCAGGGGGAGATCGGTGTCAGGGGTGCCCTGGATGCTGACCGTCTTGAGACCGCCCAGGGTATGGCTGCTGAGGATGTTCTTTCCTTCGGCATACTGATCCACCATCCCGGCAGGACCGGACAGGGCGTAGGTGTCAGCCATCAGGTCTTCCGTGGGAGCGTCCCGCAGGATCTTGCCCTCCCGGAGGATGATGGTGTGGTCCACGATGTGCTCCACCTCGGCGATCAGGTGGGTAGAGATGAGGATGGTGCAGGGATCCTGGCTGTACTTCTCAATGAGGAGCCGGTAGAAGAGGTCCCGGTGCTGGGCATCCAGACCCAGAACAGGCTCGTCAAAGAGGATATACGGGGTGTTCACGCTAAGACCCAGCACCAGCCGGAAGATGGAGGCGTAGCCTGTGGAAAGGGAAGTGATCTTCTTTTTCAGAGGCAATCCAAATTCTTTGGCCAGTTCCATGGCCCGGTCCAGGTCGAAGTCGGGGTAGAAGGAGTCGGCCACTCGGAAGGCTTTCTTCACCCGCATATCATCAGGGAAGAAGTTCTGCTCTCCTACCAGGAAGAGTTTTCCCAGGGCTTCGTCGTTGTTTTTTACCCGTTCTCCATCCACCAGAACCTGACCGCTGTTGGGGCGGAGCCGGTCGGTGAGGATGGAGAGCAGGGTGGTTTTACCGGCACCATTGTTGCCCAGGAGGCCATAGATATGGCCCTCCTCCAGAGTCAGGTTCACCTGATCCAGAGCCTGAGTGGAGCCAAATTTTTTGCTGACAGACTGAAATTCAATGGACATCGTAGTACCCCCTTTGAATGAGTTCGGTGAGCTGGTCCAGGTCCAGCCCCAGGTTTTGGGCTTCCCGCACCAGTTTTTTCACATAGTCTTGATAGAAAGCCTCGGACCGCTGTTTTCTTAGCTGAGCCCGGGCACCCTCTGCCACAAACATGCCGATCCCCCGTTTCTTATACAGAAGTCCGGCGTTCACCAACAGGTTGATGCCCTTGTTGGCGGTGGCGGGGTTGATTTTATAGGTTGTGGCATACTCGGTGATGGATGGCACCTGACTGCCCTCGGGGTAGGCCCCGGAGAGAATGCCCTCCTCCAGCTGCTCGGCCAGCTGCAGGAAGATGGGCTTTTCACCTTGGAACGGCATGGTGTCACCTCCTTCTGATTATTTGTTAGTTACTAGACCAACTAACTGCATAAGTAACATACCATGAGATGAACCATTTGTCAACCAGAAATTTCATTGACAAGGTGGGGAAATTGTCGTACAGTAGACCCAGATGAAAACCAACAGGAGGGAAGCCCCATGTCGGCACACCTGAAACAACTGAAAGAAAAATTCATCCACGATGCTTTTGTGGCCGATGGCCTTGGGGCGGTCATCGACGGGGCCTCTTACGGCTTTGCCAGAGTGTCTATGGAGATCCAGCCCCGGCACTGCAACGCCCTGGGCATTCCCATGGGGGGCGCCATCTTCACCCTGGCTGACTTTGCCTTTGCTGTGGCCGCCAACCAGGGCCGGGACGTGGTCACCCAGGCCTCCCAGATCACCTTCCTGAAAGCTGCCCAGGGGAAGCGTCTCATCGCCGAGGCCCGGCAGGTGAAGGACGGCAAGCGGGTCTGTTTCTACGAGGTGAAGGTCAACGATGACCTGGGCACTGAGGTAGCCTTCGTCACCATCAATGGCTATGTGGTCAGCCCGTAACGGGATGCTTCGTAGGGGCGGATTCCATATCCGCCCGCTTTTAGACAAAAAAATTCCGTCTGCGAGATTCGCAGACGGAATTTTTGTTTTACAGTGCCAGCACCTTGATCTTGCCATCTTCCTCCACTGCCTTCAGGGCAGAGATGGGGTTGAGATAGCTTTCAATGATCTTGGTGGCGATGGGGTCTTCCAGGTTCTTCTGGATATATCGGCGGAGGTTTCGTGCTCCATAGGCCACGGAGTAGGAGTCCTTCACCAGAACATCCAGAACGCCGTCGTCCCAGACGAAGGTCAGACCCTTGTCGGTCATGACTTCTTTCAGTTCCTTCAGCATGATGAGGGCAATGGAGCGGAAGTTCTCCTCACTCAGCTGGTTGAAGGAGATGACCTCGTCCACGCGGTTGATGAACTCAGGCCGCAGGAACTGCTGAAGGGCCTTCATGGCCTTATCCTTGTTCAGCTCGTTGGCGGTCTTGCCGAAGCCAAGAGGGCCGGAGGAGGAGTCGCTGCCTGCGTTGGAGGTCATGACGATGACGGTGTTCTCGAAGTTCACCACACGGCCCTGGGCGTCGGTGATGTGGCCGTCGTCCAGGATCTGCAGGAGGATATTCAGCACATCGGGGTGGGCCTTTTCGATCTCGTCAAAGAGGACCACAGAGTAGGGCTTGCGGCGGATCTTCTCGGTGAGCTGACCGGCCTCGTCATAGCCCACATAGCCGGGAGGGGAACCGATGATCCGGGAGACACTGTGCTTCTCCATGAACTCGGACATATCCAGGCGGATGAGGGACTCGGGGGAGTGGAAGAGGTCGTCGGCCAGACGCTTCACCAGCTCGGTCTTGCCTACGCCGGTGGAGCCCACGAAGATGAAAGACACG
>JAFZEB010000050.1 GCA_017560855.1 Ruminiclostridium sp. | reverse complement strand
GGGGTTCGCACCATGGAAAAGATCAAAATGCCCAACCCCATCGTGGAGATGGACGGCGACGAGATGACCCGTATCCTCTGGTCTATGATCAAGAAGGAGCTCATCGAGCCCTTCGTGGAGCTGAACACCGAGTACTATGACCTGGGTCTCCCCAACCGGGATGCCACCGAAGACCAGGTGACCGTTCAGGCCGCTGAGGCCATCAAGCGCCACCACGTGGGCGTCAAGTGCGCCACCATCACCCCCAACCTCCAGCGGATGGAGGAGTACAACCTGAAGCAGATGTGGAAGTCCCCCAACGCCACCATCCGGGCGGCGCTGGACGGCACAGTCTTCCGTGCCCCCATCCTCCTGTCCAACGTCCAGCCGGTGGTCTCCTGCTGGAAGAAGCCCATCACCATCGCCCGCCACGCCTACGGCGACATCTACAAGGCGGTGGAGTACCGGGTCCCCGGGGCAGGCAAGGCTGAGCTGGTCTTCACCGATGAGAACGGCAACGAGACCTCCCGCCAGACCATTTTTGAGTTCAACGGCCCCGGTGTCATCCAGGGCATGCACAACCGGGATGCCTCCATCCTGTCCTTCGCCCGGAGCTGCTTCACCTACGCTCTGGCAGTGGGTCAGGACCTGTGGTTCTCCACCAAGGACACCATTTCCAAGGACTATGACCAGACCTTCAAGCTCCTCTTCCAGAAGGTCTATGAGGAAGAGTTCCAGGCTCAGTTTGAGGCCGCCGGTCTCAACTACCGCTACGCCCTCATCGACGACGTGGCCGCCAAGGTCATCCGCTCCCAGGGCGGCATCATCTGGGCCTGCAAGAACTACGACGGCGACGTGATGAGCGACCTCATCGCTGCTGCCTCCGGTTCCCTCCCCATGATGACCAGCGTGCTGGTAAGCCCCGACGGCAACTTCGAGTACGAGGCCGCCCACGGCACCATCACCGACCACTACCGCCGCTACCAGAAGGGCGAGGCCATGTCCTCCAACCCCCTGGCCACCATGGCCGCCTGGGCCGGTGCCCTGAAGAAGCGGGGCGAACTGGACGGCAACGAGGCCCTCATCCGCTTTGCCGACTGCCTGAACCAGGCAGGCATCGACGTGTACGAGCAGGGCTACTTCTCGGAAGACCTGGCCATGATCTGCCAGCCCGGGGACTACAAGGAAATGCCCGAAAACAGCAAGATGATGGCCCTCATCCGGGCCAGACTGGAAGAACTCCTGGCTGCATAAACAACTCCATATACAATGAAAGCCCCGCTCGAAATCGAGCGGGGCTTTTCGATCCTGTTTCAGTATTGAATGGTCACGGTGCGGGTGGTGCCGTTCCAACCCACGGTGCCGCCGAAGTACTCCACCACGAAGCGGATGGGGAGCATGGTACGGCTGTTGAGGATGATGGGAGCAGAGTCCAGGGCATAGTACTTGCCGCTGCTGTCCACACAGAGGGTGCTGTTGATCTGCAGGTACAGGGTCTTGCCGTCCTTGGTCAGGGAAACGGTACGGGTGCTGTTGTCCCAGCCCACGGTGCCGCCCATGGCCTCGATGACCGCACGGACAGGCAGCAGGGTCCGGTCGTTGCGGATGACCGGCACAGTGCCGCCGTCGTCAATGGCCTTGGAGACCCCGTTGACGGTCAGGCGGGGGTTGCCGATCTGCAGGGTGATGGTGCCGCCCTCCTCGGGGATCTCCTCAAACCGGGCATACAGGGTCTGGCTGCCGGTGAGGTTCACCTTGGTGGAGGAAGTGATCCTGGTGCCGCCGGACACCTTGGTGTACCAGCCCAGGAAGTCATAGCCGGAGAGGTTGGGGCTGGGCAGGGTGCCGTAGGTGGACCCGTTGGTCACGGTGAGGGTCTTATACACGTAGCCGTTCATGTACAGGTAAACGGTATACTGCTGGGGAACTTCCGGCTCCACCACTACGTTCTGGGTGTATCGAGGGTAGAGGGCAATGTCCGAAGTCCCATTGAAAATGGTGGACGCCGTGATCTTGGTGCCGCCGGTCTTGGCGGTATAGTAGCCGTCAAAGGTGTAGCCTTCCATGCTGTAAGGCGCAGGCAGGGTGCCGTAGGCCTGGCCCTGGGTGACCGACTTGCTGTACATGGCAGAATAATCGCTGTTCAGATAGAACTTGGCGGTAAAGGTCTGGGCAGGGGCCGTGCCGGTGGTCTTGAAGGAGTAGGTGCCGCCCTTCACTTCCACCCCATCGAAGATACCAAAGAACTGATACTTATAGGTGGTGCCGGGTGTCAGGGTATAGCCCACCTCCGTGTTCACATCATACCAGGAGTGGTAGGGCTTGGTACGGCTGGGGGTGATGGAGGTCTGGGAGATCTTCTCCTTGTGGGTCTTGAGCAGCTTGCCGTTGGCGTCGTAGAGATACATGCCCATGTGGGTGCAGGCCACGCCGGAGCCCTTGGTCACCTGGGTCACCAGCACTGCGTTGGTGTTGGTCACCTTATACTTGCTGGTATAATCAGGGTCCGTGGGCTGGGTCAGCTTGGCGTTGGGGGTCACCACGGTAGACGCACCGCCGGAGACCACGCCGGTGGAGTAGTCATAGGAAATGGCGCTGGTGTTGGTGTTGATGTTACCGGAGGGCTTGCAGTAGGTGCCGCTCATGGACATGCCGGTGGACATCTCAAAATGCAGGTGGGTGCCGGTGGACTTACCGGCGCTGCCCATGGTGCCGATCTTCTGACCCCGGCTGACAGTGGCTCCCTTGGAGACACTGACGGAGTTCATGTGGGCGTACATGGAGTAGCCGCTGCCGTCGGAGTGCTTGATGACCACGCCGTTGCCGTAGCCCCAGTTGCAGATCTTCATGCCGCTGGTGCTGTAGGTGCCGCAGTTGGGGGAGCATCCCTTGGTGGTGCAGGAGACGCCGGTGGACAGAGCGTTGCTGTTGATGCAGCCCTTGTACACGTAGTACACGGTGCCAGACTTGGTGGCCACCACATCACAGCCCTTGGAGCCGGTGATGTCGAGGCCTACATGGCTGCCGCCGTACTTCTGAGAAACGCTCTTGCTGGAGGGGACCGGCCAGCGGTAGGTCTCAGCCGCCAAAGCAGAGGGGACCAGAGAGGCCAGCATGGCAAGGGTCAGGAGCACGCCGAGGATTCGTTTCCATTGTTTCATAGTGAGCCTTCCTTCCTGGTTTAGTATTTGATGAGAACGGTGCGAGTGCTGCCATCCCACTCTACGGTGCCGTCAAAATACTCCACAATGAAACGAATGGGAAGCATGGTGCGGTCGTTGATGATGACAGGCGCAGAATCCAGATAATATTTGTTCAGGGCCCCGTCCATGGCATACCCGGTCCCAATCTGCAGGTACAGGGTCTCTCCGTCCCTCGTCAGGGTGACGATGCGGTTCTGGCCATCCCAGCCCACGGTGCCGCCCATGGCCTCAAAGACAGCTCGGACGGGCAGCAGGGTGCGGTCATTGCGGATGACCGGCACAGTGCCCTGGGCGTCGATGCTGCTGGGCCGGCCGTTGATGTACATGGTAGGGTTGTTGATCTGCAGAATAATGTTGCCCGAGGAGGGCACTTCTACAGCCGCAAACCGTGCATACAGGGTCTGACTGCCGGTGAGGTTCACCTTGGTGGAGGAAGTGACCTTGCTGCCGCCGGTGACACTGGTATACCATCCCTGGAAGGTATAGCCGCTGAGACTGGGGGTAGGCAGGGTGCCGTAGGTGGAACCGTTGGTCACAGTGAGGGTCTTATAAACGTAGCCGTTCATGTACAGGTAAACGGTGTACTGCTGAGGCGCCTCCTTCTCATACTGGGCATACAGGGTCCGGGGAGAGGTCTCCGTGATCTTGGTGCCGTTGTATTTGGTGCCGCCGGTGGCAGAGGAGTACCAGCCCAGGAAGGTGTAGCCCTCCTTCACCATATAGTCACTTGCATAGATGTCACCGATCGAAGCGGTTTGGGTCATGGTCAGGTTCCCATCGGTGTAATAGTAGATGGTAACCTTCTCCGGCTCCACCACAGGATTCTTGGTGTACTGAGGGTAGAGGTAAATGTCAGAAGTTCCGTTGAAGACGGTGGAAGAAGTTACCTTCGTGCCGCCGGTCTTGGCAGTATAGTAACCGTCAAAGGTGTAGCCTTCCTTGGTGTAAGGCGTAGGCAGGGTGCCGTAGGCCTTCCCCTGGGTGACCTCCATGGTGGCCGCAGCCGAGTAGTCGCTGTTCAGGTAGATGCTGGCGGTAAAGGTCTTGGCAGGAGCCGTGCCAGTGGTTTGGAAGGAGTAGGTGCCGCCCTTCACCTCTACGCCGTTAAAAATACCGAAGAACTGGTACTTGTAGGTGGTGCCGGGTGTCAGGGTATAGCCCACCTCAGTATTCACATCGTACCAGGAGTGGTAAGGTTTGGTACGGCTGGGGGCGATGGAGGTCTGGGAGATCTTCTCCTTGTGGGTCTTGAGCAGCTTGCCGTTGGCATCATAGAGATACATGCCCATGTAGGTGCAGGCCACCCCGGAGCCCTTGGTCACCTGGGTCACCAGCACTGCGTTGGTGTTGGTCACCTTGTATTTGCTGGTATAATCAGGGTCCGTGGGCTGGGTCAGCTTGGCGTTGGGGGTGGTAACCGGCGGAGTTACGGTACCGCTGCCACTGTTGGTAATACCTGGGATGCGGATGACGCCCTTCAGCTCAGCAGACACGATGCTGGCCTTGGTATAGACCACGTTCTGATACTTGCCGCCGGTCTCATGGATGATCATGTGATTTCCACCGCTGATACCAGCATAAATCGCAACGTGGCCATCAAACCAGATGATATCACCCTTTTGGGCCACGCTCAGATCGGTTCCCAGATTGGTGCCGCAGTTGCGCAGCTTGGTGCGGTTGGCCCAGAAGTTGAACCCGAACTTTTCATAGATGCGGCAGATAAATCCAGAACAGTCTGCACCGGGATTTGTTCCATCGATTTTTTCACCGCCCCAGACATAGGGCACTTTGCCAAGATACTGCATAGCGCAGTCCACGATCTGCTGACCGGTAGCAGAACCCGCCGCATCCGCCTTGCTAACAGGCAGGAATGTCATGACCATGACCAGAGTCAACGCCAGAGACAGGATCCGTTTCTTCATAGTAATCTCCCCTTTACATATAGTCCTTCTCTCAAAAAGACTGCTGTATTGATATACTATCATTATATAAAAGCAATCAAAAATAGGCAAGCAGATAAACCGAAAAGATTTTCCGCAGGCAGTATGTTTCTTCCTTCCATCCCCTCCCCCATCTTTAATGCGCCTCTCTTTTCTCAGCACGGTCACGCCCCTTACATTTTTCGTCGCTTTGGCCACAAAACACTCCTTGCCTTCCGCATATTTCCGTGATATAATACAATCAAAGAGAAAGACCGTTTCTTACACAGGGTAAAAAACATCCCTTTCACCCTTCAAATGAAACTTTGCCAGGAAAGGAGTCATCATTATGAAGATCCAATACAAGAGCCATGTTACCGTGCCCGCTCGCGTGTATTCTCACGCCGAACTCCGTGTCAATGAGTTGGAGCATCTCTTCACCGGCACCCCCGAAGCAAGCGTTGTCTTCGCAGCCAAGAACGGCATCCACTATGTAGAGCTCACCATCTTTGTTGGTTCCACCGTCTTCCGCACCACAGAAAAGACCTCTGACATGATGATATCCATCGATGCAGCCGCCTCCTCCATCCGCAAGCAGCTCTATCTGCACAAGGACAAGCTGAAGGAAACTGTCGTCAATCCCGCTGCCTTCGAGAGCGACGAAGACGAGTTCCTTCTGATTCCCGAGGTGGATGACTTCAACGCACCCGCCTTCAAGGTGGTCCGTTCCAAGCAGTTCCCCTTCAACCCCATGCGAGTGGAAGATGCTATCCTGCAGATGAACCTGATCGGCCACGCCTTCTTCGCCTTCCGCAACGCAGACCGCGACAACGCCTACTCCGTGGTCTATCGCCGTAATGACGGCCAGTATGGTATCCTGACTGATACCTATCAGTAAAAAACACACTCCTTTCCTTAGTTCACACGACAGAGACCCGCCAAAAGGCCGGTGAGCAAATGCTCACCGGCCTTTTTTCTTGTCTTCCGGCCTGTCTGCCTGTATAATGTCCCCAAAGAGAAAAAACAAGGAGGAAACACGATGCTGAACACTGACATCCGCAAGGTGGTGGTGGCCGGCGCCGGCACCATGGGCGTCACCCTCACCCGTCTCTTCGCCCAGAGCGGCTACGAGGTCACCCTCTGGAACCGCCGCCAGGTGAGCCTGGACAAGGCCAAGGACCGCATCCAGGGGGATCTGGCCGTCCTGGCCGAACAGGGCCGCATCACCGAGACCCCCGAGACCATCACCGGTCGCATCTCCTACACCACGGAGTATGCCTGCTATGAGACCGCCGATTTTATGGTGGAAAACATCGCCGAAGACCTGGCCGTCAAGCAGGAATTCTTCCGCAAGATCTGCACCCTGGTCCCGGAGCACATCGTCCTGGCCACCAACACCTCCGGCCTGCGGGTGACCGACATCGCCCAGGCCGTCACCAAGCCGGAACGGTTCTGCGGCATGCACTGGTGGAATCCCCCCGACCTGATCCCCCTGGTGGAGGTCACCAAGGGCGACCTGACCGGAGATGAGGCCGCCCGGATCGTCTATGACATGGCCGTTTCCCTGGAAAAGAAGCCAGTCATCGTAAAGAAGGACATCCTGGGCATCATCGGCAACCGCCTCCAGTATGCCGTTCTCCGAGAAGTCCTGCACATCATTGAGATGGGCGCCGCCGGCCCTGAGGAAGTGGATGCCGCCATGAAGTACGGCCCCGGCTTCCGCTACTCCGTCCTGGGCCCCCTGGAGACCGTGGACCTGGGCGGTGTGGACATCTTCCGGGCTGTGTCCAACTACCTCTTCGCCGACCTGGGGGCAGAGACCCGCAGCCCCGTCCTCAACGACCTGGCAGACCAGGGCCGTCTCGGCGTGAAAGCCGGGGCAGGTTTTTACGACTACGGCCCCGAGGAGGGTCTGGAGAAGATCCGCTGGCGCAACGACCTCTTCCAGCGCCAGTGGGACCTGCTGAAGGAAAATCCTTTTAAGAAGTAACAAAAAGCCACGTCTGTCCCCCCCGAACAGACGTGGCTTTTTCGCTTGTTCCCTACAGCAACATCGGCAGGTTTCACCATGCAGTGGTGGACTGCGTTCTCTGACGGGTCTCCGGTCCACCTCTTGCACTTTCCGACATTTCTTGCTATAATACCCTTAGAAAAACAAAAATGCGGCAGCTTACGGGTGCGGCAACACCCGTAAGCCTGCGCAGGTGGTAAGAGCACCTACACAACGGCCATAAGGCCGCACCGCATCACTCATTATACGACATTTCGCCGCTTTCCGCAAGGGGGAGAGAAATCGGCGTCTTATTGTCGTTTCTTTGTGCTGAGCGGTATGTGCATGAGAATCCGATTTCTTACGCTGTGTAGGCTCCATGTCCTGCACAGCGTTTTTGTTTTTCGCCCCGGCGGTGGGGGGCGAACGCCCCCCTTCTCCCCTCATACCCTGTCGGGGCGGACAACAAAATAGGAAAGGATATCATGCACATGCCCCACGGCAACGACAAGAATTTCATGGGCATCTTGTTCAACCTCCCCGAGGAAGAGGTCTACCTGGAAGAGGACTTTTCCGGGCCCCATGACGAATTCCGTTCCACTTTTGAATCCTTGCGGCGCAAAGCAGCCCAGTTTACGCTGGAGGAATTCAAAGACCTCAAGGAGCAGTCTTACGGCCTGGATCGGTCGCTTTACGCAGACATGCGCCGCTGCCGAACCGTTGACCCGGAAAAGAAAGCCACCTTTGATGACTTTTTCGACAGATGCCGTGACATTGCAAAAGATGCCCACGGCATCATCCGGATCCAGGACAGCAACGCCCCCCATCTGCGGGATATCCATATCTTTGCCAGCAGTCTGATGCTTGACAACGCATTTGTTCCCGACCTCCTTCTGGACATGGGAATTCTGGCAAGGTGTGTGGAGATCAGCCCCGAAGGAGAGGGCATCCATCTTCAGATCAGTCTCCCCTACTACAACCTGAAACTGTAAAAAAGCACGTCTGTTCATCCGAACAGACGTGCTTTTTATTCTGTAAGTACCCCTCATCCGCCCACTGCGTGGGCACCTTCTCCCCTAGGAGAAGGCTATGGCGCAGTACCACGCCATACCGGGAATGTAGACAGGTTTGGCGATGCAGGAGCCATTATTTCAGATCGGTTCCCTTGAGATACTTCCCCATGGGCTTCCACAGCAGACCGAAAATCACCAGACACAGGGCGATGTCGATGAACATGTAGAAGCCGTTATACAGGAAGGAGTAGACCCAGGGGGTGGTCATGGTCATACCAAAGAACTCCTCGGGCATATACTGGGCCCAGATGGTGGCACCCACCACGTAGTGGACCAGGAACCGGGCCAGACCGCCCACCAGGGTGCCCACAAAGATGCCTTTTTCCATCCCCCGGCAGATACCCGCCAGACCCAGAGCAGTGAAAGCCACCAGGAAGTCACCCAGGATGGACTGCCAGCCGATGGCCACACCCCCTTCAAAGATCATCTGGAGGGTGCCGAAGGCAAGGCCCTCCACCAGACCCCACTTGACGCCCCACCGCACGGCAAAGAGCAGGATGGGGACCATGGCCAGGTCGATAGAGCCGCCCCAGGGCATCTTCCACAGAGGGATCAGACTCAGGATCTGGGCCATGGCAATGAGCAGTGCGCCTTCGCTGAGCATACGTATTTTATGATTTCTCATTTTGTTCCTCCTTATTTTTTGAGGAAACTGCGCCAAAAAACAAAGAACCCTCTCAGGTCGGTCTGTCCGTCCTGCGAGGGAAACTCACTTGCGCAATTCCTACGCCGGCATTATCCGGATCAGGTTCCTGGGTCAGGGCGGCCATACGCCCAATCTCAGCCAGCTTGCGCCAGCACCCCGCTATAACAGCCTGTTACAGGCATTTTCCGGTTTTATTATAGGCCGCCGCACCTGTCTTGTCAAGGCTCCTGTCATTTTTCACGGCAAAATCCCCGTTTTCCCTTCAATTTTCATAAGAAAAAAAGACTTTTTTTCTGCAAAAAACTTGTAATTTTTCCGATATAAGATATAATATTACCCGCAAAGAGAGCAAACCAAAAAAACGGTAGTCACCAGGTCTGCCCCGCCCGGGTGGGAGAGACCCGGATCAAGGGGTTTTCCTGGGACCTGCCGCAAAAAAGGAGTTCACTATAATGGCAAAGTATGTCTACACATTTACCGAGGGCAACCGCGACATGCGGAACCTGCTGGGCGGCAAGGGCGCTAACCTGGCAGAGATGACCCTGGCCGGCATGCCCGTCCCCCAGGGCTTCACCGTCACCACCGAAGCCTGCACCCGTTACTATGACGACGGCCGTGCTATCGCACCCGAGATCCAGGAAGAGATCCTGAAGAACCTGGAGTGGCTGGAAGGCCACACCGGCAAGAAGTTCGGCGATCCCTCCAACCCCCTGCTGGTCTCCGTCCGTTCCGGCGCTCGTGCTTCCATGCCCGGCATGATGGACACCATCCTGAACCTGGGTCTGAACGACACCGTCGTTGAGGGCTTCGCAAAGTTCACCGGCAACCCCCGTTTTGCTTATGATTCCTACCGCCGCTTCATCCAGATGTTCTCCGACGTCGTTATGGAACTGTCCAAGAAGCGCTTCGAAGAGATCATCGACGATCTGAAGGAGAAGAAGGGCGTCAAGCTGGACGTTGACCTGGACACCGAGGACATGAAGGAGCTGGTCACCCGCTTCAAGGCTTTCTACAAGCAGGAGAAGGGCGTCGACTTCCCCCAGGATCCCAAGGAGCAGCTGATGGAAGCAGTTCGTGCTGTTTTCCGTTCCTGGGACAACCCCCGTGCTAACGTTTACCGCCGCATGAACGAGATCCCCTACTCCTGGGGCACCGCCGTTAACGTCCAGTCCATGGTCTTCGGCAACTCCGGCAACAACTCCGGCACCGGCGTTGCATTCACCCGCAACCCCGCTACCGGCGAGAAGGCTCTGTTCGGCGAGTACCTGATCAATGCTCAGGGCGAAGACGTCGTCGCTGGCGTCCGCACTCCCTCCCCCATCTCCGAGCTGGAGAAGGAGATGCCCGAAGTTTACGCTGAGTTCGTGGCCATCGCTAACCGCCTGGAGAAGCACTACAAGGACATGCAGGACATGGAGTTCACCATCGAGAATGGTAAGCTGTACATGCTGCAGACCCGTAACGGCAAGCGTACCGCTGCTGCTGCTCTGAAGATCGCTGTCGACATGGTCGACGAAGGCGAGATCACCGAGGAAGAGGCAGTTCTGCGCGTTGAGCCCAACCAGCTGGACGCTCTGCTGCACCCCACCTTCGATCCCGACTCCCTGGCTGAGGCAACCGTCATCGGCAAGGGTCTGGCTGCTTCCCCCGGCGCTGCTGCAGGCCGCGTGGTCTTCACCGCTGAAGAGGCTAAGGAGTGGGCTGCCAAGGGCGAGAAGGTCGTTCTGGTCCGTCTGGAGACCTCTCCCGAAGACATCGAAGGCATGCAGGTTTCTCAGGGCATCCTGACCGTCCGCGGCGGCATGACCTCCCACGCAGCCGTCGTTGCTCGCGGCATGGGCACCTGCTGTGTCTCCGGCTGCGGCGAGATCAACGTTGACTACGCTGCAAAGCAGTTCACCCTGGGCGGCGCTGTTTACAAGGAAGGCGACTGGATCTCCCTGAACGGCTCCACCGGTGAAATCTTCGCTGGCGCTGTTGCTACCATCCCCGCAAACCCCAACTCCGGCGACTTCGGCCGTCTGATGGGCTGGGCTGACAAGTTCCGCCGCATGCAGGTTTGGACCAACGCTGATAACCCCCGTGACGCTGCGCAGGCTCGTGCCTTCGGCGCTCAGGGTATCGGCCTGTGCCGTACCGAGCACATGTTCTTCGAGGGCGACCGTATCAAGGCTGTCCGTGAGATGATCGTCTCCGAGGACCTGGAGTCCCGTGAAAAGGCTCTGGCTAAGCTGCTGCCCTATCAGCAGAGCGACTTCGAGGGCATCTACGAAGCTATGGAAGGCTGCCCCGTCGTCATCCGTTTCCTGGATCCCCCCCTGCACGAGTTCCTGCCCACCGAGGAAGCTGACATCGTCGAGCTGGCTGCTGAGATGAACATCTCCGTTGACCACCTGAAGGGCATCATCGAAGGCCTGCACGAGTTCAACCCCATGATGGGTCACCGTGGCTGCCGTCTGTCCGTCTCCTACCCCGAGATCGCTAAGATGCAGACCACCGCTGTCATCCAGGCTGCTATCGAGGTCCAGAAGAAGCACCCCGAGTGGAACCTGGTTCCCGAGATCATGATCCCCCTGGTTGGCGAGGTCAAGGAGCTGAAGTACGTCAAGGACGTGGTCGTTGCTACCGCTGACGCTATCATCGCTGCTGCTGGCGTTGAGATGAAGTACATGGTCGGTACCATGATCGAGATCCCCCGTGCAGCTCTGACCGCTGACGAGGTTGCTCAGGAGGCAGAGTTCTTCTCCTTCGGCACCAACGACCTGACCCAGATGACCTTCGGCTTCAGCCGTGACGACGCTGGTAAGTTCCTGAACTACTACTACGACACCAAGATCTACGAGTCCGATCCCTTCGCTCACCTGGATCAGAACGGTGTTGGCAAGCTGGTTGCTATGGCAGCTGAGCTGGGCCGCAAGACCCGCCCCGACATCAGCCTGGGCATCTGCGGCGAGCACGGCGGTGACCCCACCTCCGTCGAGTTCTGCGACAAGGTCGGCCTGAACTACGTCTCCTGCTCTCCCTTCCGTGTGCCCATCGCACGTCTGGCTGCCGCTCAGGCAACCCTGAAGAGCAAGAAGGCATAATTGATTCTTTCTTGAATACCAACGAGGCGTCCGCAAAAGCGGACGCCTTCGTTTTTTGTATAGATCCCACACCTCCGTCGTATACTAAGGCGAGGTGATTTTTGTGCGTGTAAACTGGAAAACTCTGCTCATTTCCCTGGCCATCCCTCTGGGGGTGGGCGGTCTCTCTGCCCTGGTGACCCGCCGGGCCATGGATACCTTTTCCCACCTGAACCAGCCGCCCCTGTCTCCCCCCACCTGGCTCTTCCCGGTGGTTTGGACCCTCCTCTTCCTCCTCATGGGGCTGGCCTCCTGGCTGGTGTATACCTCCGACGCCCCGGACGGGGTCATCCGCCGGGCCCTCACGGTCTACGGCATCCAGCTGGGGGTGAACTTCCTCTGGTCCATCCTGTTTTTCAATCTGGGGTGGTATCTCTTCTCCTTCTGCTGGCTGGTCCTGCTGTGGGGACTCATCCTGGTGACCACCATCCTCTTTTTCCCCATCCGCAAAGCCGCCGGATGGTTCCTGGTACCCTATATCCTCTGGGTGACCTTTGCAGGATACTTGAATTTTGGCATCTATTTCTTAAACTGACGCAAAAAGCCGCACCAACCGGTGCGGCTTTTGTTTTACCGATATCGTCTGCCCAGAAGCACCGCCCCCACCCAGGATACCAAGGTCACAGCGGTGAGGACCAGCAGCATCACCCAGGCGAAGCGGTAAGTCCCCGTGGCATCATAGACCGAGGCCACCGCCAGGGACCCCAGAGAAAGGCCCACCTGGGTGAAGCTGTTGACGATGCCATAGGCCTTGCCGTAATTCTCCTTGCCGAAGACCTCGGCGGTGAGGAGAGGCGGGGTCACAGTTCCAATGGCATTGCCCAGACCGAAGACCACCGCCATGGCGTAAAGCATGGCCACGCTCTTGGCAGAAAGCAGGATAAACACGAAGGACAGCCCGAAGAGGATACAGGCGTAAGTGGTGCTCACCACCACCCCGAACCGGTCATTGACCCACCCCAGGATGAGTTTCCCCCCGATGCTGATGAGAGAGTAGGCCGAGATGACCGCCGCCTGGACCGCCGCCCCGTGGGACTCCTGCATGGCGGGCGGGAAGTGCCCCAGAGCCCCGGCGTTGATGAGACCGTTGGTGAGCATGCCGATGAGAAGGAGCCAGAAGAAGAATCTCCCCAAAGGCAGGTGGAAGTCTCCCCCTCCCGCCTGGGCAGCAGGCTGTCCCCCCAAAGGTTCCAACCCCAGGTCCTCCGGTCGTTTCCGCAGAAGGAAGAGGGCGGCGGGAAGGGCAATGACCAGAATGATGAGAGCCATGAGCCGGTAGGAGGCCCGCCACCCGTAGCTCTCCAGGAAGAAGGTGAGGACCGGACTGAACACGGTCCCCCCTACCCCGATCCCTGCCATGGCCAGACTCATGGCCAGACCTCGACGGGCTGTGAACCAGTTGGTCACCATCATGGACACGGGAATCAGGGTAGCGTTCAGATAGAAGACCCCTAAAAACAGGGAACTGATATAGAGATGGATGGGACTTTGTGCCAGGGAGTAGGAGAAATAACTGGCGCAGTAGCCCAGGATGCTCACCGACTGGATGACCCGCATATTCCCCTTGGCCAGGAACCGGGTGACCAAGGGGGACAGGAAGATCCCCAGGGCCTGGAGGACGGTGTTGGCCAAGGTGAAGGCACTGCGGGAGATCTTCAGATCCTCGGTGACGTAAAGAAGGTACTTGTTGCTCAGTGCCATGATGGGGGGCACCATGGTCATGGTGACCAGGATACACCCGGCCACCACCCACCAGCCGTAGAAAATCTTTCGTTGCTTCATGGGCGGCACCGGGTCAACTGTGGTGTCTCAGCCACTCAAAGGCGCACTGGGCGTGGATGGCCGCCCCGTAGGCCAGGGCCTTCTCGTCGAAAAGGACCCCCGGATTGTGGTGGGCGTGGGGGTTCCCCGGCACCCCGGCTCCCAGCTGGAAATAGACGAAGGGGACCTGCTCCGACAGGAATGCCACGTCATCCGAGGCAGTGAATGGCTCCGCCGATACCACCTTTCCGCCGCCCATGGCCTCCAGATAACTCACTAAATTCTTTAACAGATCCGGGTCATTGTAGCAGGAGGGCACATCGGACAGAACGGTGTATTCCGCCTTCACCCCCAGGCCCACCGCCACGCTGTCAACAATTTCCTTCATCCGCCGGAACAGCTTAGCCCGCAGGTCCTTGCTATAGGTCCGCAGGGTCCCCTGGAGGACAGCGGTCTGGGGGATGATGTTGGGGGCCGACCCGGCAGAGAACTGGCCCAGGGTGAGGACGGCGGTCTCCTGGGGCGGGGTCTCCCGGGCGATGAGCCCCTGGAAGGCCTGATAGATGTGGACTCCCGCCTGAATGGGATCCACCCCCAACTGGGGCATGGCCCCGTGACAGCCCTTCCCGGTGAGGGTGATCTGGAAGCCGTCACAGGAGGCGCTGATATACCCGCCGCAGTACCCCACGGAAGGGGCCTCCTCCAGCATCACGTGCATGCCCGAAGCGGCATCCACCCGGGGGTTTTCCAACAGTCCCGCCTGGATCATGGCCTTGGCCCCCTGGAAGCCCTCCTCATTGGGCTGGAACATGAGCTTGACGCACCCGGCCAGTTCCTCCTCCCGCTCCTTCAGCATCCGGGCCGCCCCCAGGAGCATGGCGGTGTGCATATCGTGGCCACAGGTGTGGGCGTTGCAGGTGACCGATTTGAACGGCAGGTCGTTGTCCTCCCCCATAGGCAGTGCGTCCATATCTGCCCGGAGGAGGTAAGTCTTGCCGGGTTTCTTCCCCCGGACCAGAGCCACGATCCCTCCGGGGCAGATCTCCTCCGGCTCCAGGCCCATGGACCGAAGCTGTTCGGTGACATACTTGGTGGTCATGGGCAGGTCGTTTCCGATCTCGGCGTGCTGGTGGAGGTACCGCCGGTGGGCGGTCATCTCCTGGGCCAGTTCCCCGGCTCGCTTCAGAAAATAATTCATACTGTCTCCCTCACTTTTCGTATGGATGGATTCAGTATGTGCAGGCAGGAGGGAAGTATGCTCAGAAAGCAGAAAAGCCGTGTCCGACGGACACGGTTTACAGTGAAGTTTCCCCTGCGGGGAAGTGAAGCGATGCCTCCGGCATCATGAAGTGTTGTTCCTGAGGAACAACATGAAGTGAAGTGTTCTCGTGCCGAAGGCACACTTCACGCACCCAGTGCACTTCACTTACGAAGCATACTT
Source organism: Ruminiclostridium sp. (assembly GCA_017560855.1). Classification (GTDB taxonomy): domain Bacteria; phylum Bacillota; class Clostridia; order Oscillospirales; family Oscillospiraceae; genus Evtepia. The sequence goes on along the minus strand of JAFZEB010000050.1, from coordinate 4,833 downwards.
CACGTTCCGCCCAGGCGGAACACTTCGTTCGCAAAAGCCCCTTTTGTCCAAAAGACAAAAGGGGCTTTTGCGTGGAGCTGGTAACGTGACTCGAACACGCGACCTTCTCATTACGAGTGAGATGCTCTACCAACTGAGCTATACCAGCTTATAAACTTGCGGATAATATGATACCACAGATTCTCTGTCAAGTCAACCTTTTCCTGCTATACACCGGGTATACAAGAGCGGAACCCCTGATTTTCAAGGGTTCCGCTCCAGAATTTTGGTCTGATGGGCGGAAACTCTACAGAGAGTTTTCCACTTTTTCCACCGAATCGTCCACAAGTGGTATTTCTATTGTGGACAACTGTCGGTTCAAACCTGCAAAGAGATGTCCCGGTTGGCGAAGGCGTTCAGGTCGGTGCCCGCCCGAACTCCGGCCAGATACTCATAGTAACCCTGACTGCCGATCATGGAGCCGTTGTCGCCGCAGAGCTTCAGAGGGGGCATGTACAGCTTGCAGCCGTCCTTCTGGCAGGCGGCTTCCAGGTCCCGGCGGATGCGGGAGTTGGCGGCCACGCCGCCCACCACAGCCACCTTTCCATAGCCCTTCTGCCGGGCGGCAAACATGGTCCGGGGGACCAGCTCTTCGCTGACGGCGGCGGAGAAGGAGGCGGCCAGGTCGGCCACCGGCAGGTCCTCTCCCTTCTGCTGGGCGTTGTGGATCAGGTTCAGCATGGCGGTCTTCAGGCCGGAGAAGGACATATCCAGGGGTGCATCGTGGATGTGGACCCGGGGCAGGGTGAAGGCTGTGTCGTCACCCCCCTGGGAGGCACGGTCCAGAGGACCGCCGCCGGGATAGCCCAGGCCCATGACACGGGCGATCTTGTCAAAACACTCACCGGCAGCATCGTCCCGGGTAGCACCCAGGATCTCCATCTCGGTGTAGCTCTTCACATCCACAATGAGGGAGGTGCCGCCGGAGACGCACAGGCACACGAAGGGAGGCTCCAGGTCGGGGTGAGCGATGTAGTTGGCGGCAATGTGGCCACGAACATGGTGGACGGGGATCAGGGGGACCCCCAGGGAGAAGGCCACAGACTTGGCAAAGTTCACCCCCACCAGCACGGCCCCGATAAGGCCGGGGGCATAGGTGACGGCCACCGCATCAATGTCCATCCTGGTGATGCCTGCCTTGGCCAGAGCCTCGTCGGCCAGGTTGGAGATGACCTCGATGTGCTTGCGGGAGGCCAGCTCAGGCACCACGCCGCCGTAGATCTTGTGCATCTCCACGGAGGAGGCGATGCAGTCGGCCAGGACCTCCCGGCCGTCCTTCACCAGGGCCACAGCGGTCTCGTCACAGGAGGATTCTACTGCAAGAATGATCATAGATTATCTTCCTTTCTTTCCTCTAAGCCGGGCAGGTCGGACTGCTCGGCCCAGGACTCCGGGGGTTCCAAGGGGTGGTCCGGGTCCCGGGGGATCTGGATGAATCGGTCATAGGCCCACTGGCTGAACTGGCGCCGGTACAGAGCCTGGTGGGCTTCCAGGGTCTCGTCCCGGGTCCCCTTGCCGCTGGGGGAACACAGGCACACGGCGTAGTGGACCCCGAAGAGGACGCAGTCGTAATCTAAAAAGGTAAAGCCGCACCGGCGGTAGAAGTCCATGCGGCGTTCCCGGAGGGCATCGTGGTCTCCCCCGTCGGGGGCCTCGGACTCCACGATGATGCCGTCCCAGTGGGCGAATTTCTCACGAAGGAGGGATAAGATGCGGGCACCCAGACCGCCGTTGCGGCGGCTGGCGGTGACCCCCAGGTAGTCGATGAGGACGTACTTCCCGCCAGGGCTCTCCCACAGCAGGGCGTAGCCCACCAAGTCCGCCCCCTCATAAGCCCCCACGGGGTGATAGAGCCCGCTGGCGCAGAGCTTCTCCATGGCGGCGAAGGGTTTTAACTCTTCGGGAGGAAATGCCTCGGAGAGTTCGTGTTCATGGAGCCACTTCAGCTCCTCCAGGTCCAGTTCTCGTAACGTCATCGGGTGAACTCCCTGGTCAGCAGGAGGGCATCCTCCTTGGGGTCGTCGTAGTAGTTGGGGCGGCGGCCCACTTCCTTGAAGCCGTTCTTCTCATAGAGGGCCACGGCGGGGGTGTTGGAGGGGCGGACCTCCAGGGTCAGGAAGGCCAGGTTGGCCTGACCGAAGCGGATGAACACATCCAGGAGCTTGTCCCCCAGACCCATCCGACGGCAGGAGGGCCGAACGGCCACGTTGTCGATATAGCCCTCGTCCAGGATGACATGGAGACCGGCATAGCCCAGAACGGAGCCGTCCTCCCCTTCCGCCACGATGAAGGAGGCGGTGTCGTTGTATAATTCCTCTTCCAGCATGGCCTCGTTCCAGGGGGTAGAGAAGCACATACGCTCCAGCTCAGCCACCCCAGCCAGGTGGGAACGGTCCATGGGAACCAGTTTGTAGTTCATAAAATATTCTCCTTTTTCTAGGAAAAATACAGATATACAGTTTATCTAATCCCTTACATCTTACCGCAAGAGACAAACGGATCAAAAACCTCGTAGAGTTTCGCCACCGCAGTGGCGAAATAGAGTCTGATTCGTTTTCCGGCGCGACATGCGCGTGCCGGAAAACACTGCTCGGCCTGCAAACGTGGGAATTGTGGACCGCAGGTACGCAATTCATGCGATGCAGCAGGCCGCAATCCCCTATGTCGGAAAAGGCTTGCCTTTTTCGACAGGTTCTTAGCCTTTCGCCTCCGCCCAGCTGCGGCCGGAAGCGGCATCGGTGATGAGGGGGACGGCAAACTGTCCGGCGGCCTCCATCTCTTCACAGAGAAGGGCCTTGACCTGGGCTTCCTCCTCTGCAGGGCACTCCACGATCAGTTCGTCGTGGACCTGGAGGATCAGGCGGGCTTTGAGGCCCTCGGCCCGGAGCCGCTGGTCCACCCGGATCATGGCGATCTTCATGACATCGGCGGCGGTGCCCTGGATGGGCATGTTCAGAGCCACCCGCTCGCCAAAGGACCGGAGGTTAAAGTTGGAGGACTGGAGTTCCGGCAGCCAGCGGCGGCGGCCCATGAGGGTGGCCACATAGCCGTCCTCCTTGCCCTTCTTCTTGATGTTGTACATATACTCCCGGACCCCGGCGAAGGTGGACAGGTAGCGCTCCATATACTCCCTTGCCTCCTTCTGGGTGACCCCGATGTCCTGGGCCAGGGAGAAGCCGGAGATACCGTAGACGATGCCGAAGTTCACCGCCTTGGCCCGGCGGCGGAGTTCGGAGCTGATTTCCTCCACGGGAACACCGAAGACCTGGGAGGCCGTCCGGGCGTGGATATCCTCCCCGGACAGGAAGCTGTCGATCATCTTCTGGTCCTGGGCCATGTGGGCCAGGAGGCGCAGTTCGATCTGGGAGTAGTCGGCGTCCACCAGCACATGGCCTTCGGGGGCCACGAACATTTCACGAATCTTGGCACCCAGCTCGGTGCGGACGGGGATGTTCTGGAGGTTGGGTTCGGTGGAAGACAGTCGGCCCGTGGCGGTGACGGTGTTCTGGAAGCAGGTGTGGATGCGGCCGTCGTCGGCGATGACCTTGGACAGGCCCTCCACGTAGGTGGAGTTCAGCTTGGTCAGCTGGCGGTACTCTAAAATCTGCTCAATGATGGGGTGGGACATCCGCAGCTTTTCCAGCACATCGGCATTGGTGGAATATCCCGTTTTTGTCTTCTTCACCGGGGGCAGCCCCAGCTTTTCAAAGAGGACCACACCCAGCTGCTGGGTGGAGTTCAGGTTGAATTCCTCCCCCGCCAGCCGCCAGATCTCCTCCTGGAGGGCGGCAATGCCGGTTTTCAGCATCTGACCGAACTGGTCCAGGGCTTTGTCATCCACCAGCATACCCGCCACTTCCATCCGAGCCAGGACGGCACGCAGGGGCATTTCCACCTGGTCATAGACGCTCATCAGCTCCAGTTCCTGGAGTTTTTCTGGCAAAATCTGAAACAGCGCATGGATCAGGCTGGCGTGGCTGGCCATGGCCTCCAGGGCCTTGGCGGAGGACTCTTCATCCTTCCAGGCCTTGGCTCCCGTATAGTCCTTGGCAGGGGGATAGGCCTGCCCGAAGTACTGGGCACCCAGCTTGTCCAGATCATAGCTGCCGTCGGTGGGGGACAGCAGGTAGGCGGCGATGGCGGCATCAAAACCGAAGCCCTGGGCCTCGTACCCACGAGAGAGGGCCTGGGTCATCACGTCCTTGGTGTTGAAACCCAGCTTCTGCATGGGGCCGGAGAGGAGTTCCTTCAAAAAGTCCTCGTAGTTGGGCAGGCCGCTTTCCCGGATCAGGGCGGCATTCTCCCCCTTCTCTCCCCAGCAGACCGCCAGGGCAGACAGGTCAGGGAGGGTCAGCAGGGAGACGGTCTGGTCCTTCCACAGGTCCAGCAGTTCCCAGGCCCGGTCGGGGGTGGTGACAGTCTCCATGGAACAGTTCTCGGTCTGGCAGGCACATTCCGCTGCCACAGGGGCCTCGGCTGCTTCCAGGCCCATCTGGGCGATGAGCTTGTGGAAGTCCAGTTCCAGGAAGAGTTCCCGCAGGATGGCGGCATTCACCGGCTTTTTCAGGGTCTCTTCCGGGTCAAAGTCCATGGGGGCATCACACCGGATGGTGCACAGCTCGAAGGACTGGAAGGCACTCTCCCGGCCTTCCGTCAGCTTTTTCTTCACACCGGGCTTGGCGTTGAGGGTCTCCCCGTCCAGCCGGTCGTAGATCTCTTTCAAGGTGCCGTTCTCATGGAGGAGGGCCATGGCGGTCTTCTCACCCACACCGGGCACGCCGGGGATATTGTCCG
>JAFZEB010000049.1 GCA_017560855.1 Ruminiclostridium sp. | reverse complement strand
TGACTACGATCCCTCCCGTATCAACCGCTACCTGGTTGAGCTGGCTGGCGACTTCCACCGCTTCTACGGTGCCTGCCGCATCAAGGGCGAGGAGCCCGCTGTGCTGGCTGCCCGTCTGAAGCTGGCTGACAGCGTCCGCTCCGTTCTGGCCAACTGCCTGAACCTGCTGGGCGTTACTGCTCCCGAGAAAATGTGATAAAAGACTTTGGGATGGGTGATTCTCGCCCATCCCAAAGTGTTTTTTGCGGCCCGACCCGCGACCGGTAAACCGGTCACTCTCGTGCCGAGAAGAATCTTTTCTGATGCACATGTCATCAGAAAAGATGATTGGAATTTGTTTTGCCTCTGTGGAGGCAAAATTCTGCGAAGCAAAAAAGACCTTTCCGCTACGGCGGAAAGGTCTTTTTGATATTTGTAGGGGCCGAACTTACTTAACAGCCGCCACCAAGTCCTTGGTTGCGGCCAACAGGGCCTCTGCCAGGGCGTCGGTCTCCTCCTTGGTGTTGGAGGGGCCGAAGGACACTCGCAGCATACCGTCCCGGGTGGGCTTGGACAGGTTCATGGCGGCGTACACATGGCTGGCCTTTCCCTTGTGGCAGGCGGAGCCGGAGGACAGGCAGATGCCCTTGTCGCTGAGATACCGCACCACCACCTGGCTGGGACGGCCGGGCATGGAGATGGCGCAGATGTGAGGGGCGTCACCCTCGGAGACCACCACCAGACCGGGGACGGTCTCCCGGAGCTTGGCCAGGGTGTAGGCCTTCAGGTCGGTGAGGTAGTCCACGTGTTCCTGGAGCTGCTGATGGCCCAGCTTGCAGGCCATGGCAAAGGCGGCGATCTGGGCGGTGCCCTCGGTGCCGGAGCGCATGTTCCGTTCCTGGCCGCCGCCCTGGATCATGGGCTGGATGGGATGGAGCTTGGGGCTGATGTACAGAGCGCCGATGCCTTTGGGAGCGCCGATCTTGTGCCCGCTGATGGCGATGGTGTCGGCGCCCAGGCTCTTGACGGTGAAGGGGATCTTCAGGTAGCCCTGGATGGCGTCGCAGTGGAGGAAGGCGCTGGACTTCTTCCGCTTTAGCAGGCGAGCAGCGTCGGCCACGGGCTGGATGGCGCCGGTCTCGTTGTTCACCAGCATCATGGCCACCAGCACGGTGTCGGGCCGGAGGGCAGCCTCCAGGTCGGCCAGGGTAACACGACCGTTGGCATCGGGGTCCAGATAGGTGACCTCATAGCCCTGGGTCTCCAGCTTCTTGATGGGCTCCAGCACGGCGGAATGCTCAATGGAGGTGGTGATGATGTGCTTGCCCTTGTGGCGGTTCAGATGGACGGCCAGCTGAATGGCCCAGTTGTCGCTCTCGGTGCCGCAGGAGGTGAAGAAGAGCTCCTCGGCTTTGCAGCCCAGAGTTTTGGCCACGGTCTCCCGGCGGGCAGTCAGGTCCTTGGCAGCCTGGACACCCAGGTGGTGGAGGGAGGAGGGGTTGCCGTACTCCTGGGTCATGACCCGCAGAGCCTCCTGAGCGGCCTCGGGGAGAACCCGGGTGGTGGCGGCGTGGTCCAGATAAATGGTGTTCATATCAAAACCTCTTTCGGGATAGAGTCTCAAAAATCGTGTTATATTGTACTGACTGGGGAGAGAAATGTCAAGTTTGCAGTTGACGGCAAGGCTTCTCCCTGGGGAGAAGCTGTCTGCGAAGCAGACTGATGAGGGGGCTATGACTCATATTATTACAATTTCACACGGCTCTTGACATAAGTAGATGGTCGATATATTATATAGGTAGATAATCTATATAAAGGGGGAATTGAAATGACCATCGATAAAAGTCTGTTGGCCGGGAGCACTGCCCTACTGGTGCTGAAACTCCTGGAGAGTGGCGATAAGTACGGATACCAGATGGTGGAAGAGCTTCGCCGCCGGTCAGATCAAACCTTTGAACTAAAATCCGGGACCCTCTATCCTCTTCTTCACTCCTTGGAACAGAAAGGGTATATTGAGGCTTGGGAAGAGGATGTTGGAACGGCCCGTCCCCGCCGATACTATCATCTGACCGACAGCGGACGCCGCCAGCTGGCAGAGAAAGAAGATGAGTGGAGGACGTATGCCGGGGCCATGTTTCGGGTGCTGGAAGGAGGTGCCTGATATGTCTGACCGGATCGAAACCTATCTGAACATTGCAGGCGAACAAATTCGCTGGAAGCGTGCAAGACCTGCCCTTTTGGAGGAACTCCGTACCCATCTGCTGGACCAGCGGGATGCCTGTTTGGCGGAGGGTATGTCTGAGGAAGAAGCCCAGGCAGAAGCCGTCCGGCAGATGGGAGATGCGGTCTCAGTAGGGCTGGGGTTGGACAGGGTACACCGACCGAAGCCTCAGTGGGGACTTCTGCTCCTTACGGTTGCTGTTGCCGTGGCCGGGGTGGTTTTCCGGCTGGTTCTGACCGCTGGCGATGAATGGCCGACAGCCTCTGTGGGTGTTTGGGAAACCGTGCTGGCTTTGGTCCTTGGCATCGGGGGCCTGTTTATCGGATACTTTCTGGATTACACGTTTTTGGGGTATCATGGAAAGCGCATTTACCTGGCGGCACTGGTTTTAGGCGTTGCCATGGTGGCGCTGGAAACAGTCGGTTTCTATGATATGTCCTACCTGGCAGCCTTCTATCCCCTGGTTTACGCTGGTTGGCTGTATTCCTGGCGAGAAAGGGGATGGAAAGGATTCTTGTGTTCCATCTTCGGAATGATTCCGCTGCTGGTTGTACGGTGTGTTTCGGGGGACAGTGGTCTGATGTTTGATCTTCTGGTCCTGCTTGTCACTGGGGTGTTGTTATTGATGCTCCTGTCCTGGAAAGACTGGTATGGGATCGGAAGGAAAGCAGGAATCGGGATCCTGAGCACAGGAATCCTTTTCGTTGGCGGTTGGGGCTGTGTAAGAGTACTGTCCTCCGATTACATGAGTAACAGACTGCTCTATGGGTTCCGCCCGGAACTGGACCCCACGGGGTATGGATACACAGGGGTGAACATTCATCAGGCTTTGGAGTCCGCCCGTTGGATGGGAGAGGGCCTATGGGCGGGGGCATATCCCTATGAAATGATGTTGCCCGGGGGTCAAGAGGACTTCTTGCTGACCACCATGATCCACAAACTGGGCTGGGGGCCCTTCCTGGCGTTGATCCTAGCCTTCTTCCTGCTGACTATTTGCCTCTTGATCAAATGCCTGCGGCAGAAAAATACCTTGGCGAAACTTACCGTGTTGGCAGTCGTGATGCCCCTGGCGTTTCGGACTCTGGTGGCGCTTGGGATGAATTTTGGCGTTGTGATTCTGTTTGCACATTTTCCGTTGTTCAGCGGGAATATGGCTCTGGTCATGGACATGTACCTCATAGGTATGGTGCTGTCTGTCTTCCGACAGGAAAAGCTACCCATCACGGCCCGAAAAACACAAAGAACATATTTCGGTTTCGGACAATAAAAAGCGAGGCTTCCCGTTATGGGAAGCCTCCTTTTCACGCAATAGAGAATAAGGTGCACAGCAGGCCTTTATAGACCTCGCCCAGAGACAGCCGCTCCACTCCGGTCTCGGCCACCAAGGTCAGTTTGGTCCGCTCCTGGCCATCCACCAGGACGGTGAGAGTCCCCAGCTCCTGGCCCTGCTCCACTGGAGCCTGGAGGGAGTCCGGCAGGTCCATGGTGGTGGTGATCTTCCCTGCATCCCCTTTGGGCAAAAGGAGTTGGGCGCTTTCGGCCAGCACCGGCTGGACCTGGCTCTCTTTCCCCAGGACTACCTCCACGGGATTGATGGGCTCCGAGGGGGCGGCGGTCACCAGGGCGTAGTTGGCAAAGCCGTAGCTGAGGGTGGCCTTGGCGGTCTCGAACCGGTCAGCCGAGGTGGGGGAGCCCAGGACCACGGCGATGAGCTCCATGCCCTCCTTTTCGGCGGTGGCCGAGATACAGTAGAGGGCGGCGTCGGTGGAGCCGGTCTTCAGGCCGGTGGCCCCATCGTAGAACCGGATGAGCTTGTTGGTGTTGGACAGCTGAAAGGCCCCGTCCCGGAGGGTGTCCATCCAGATGGTGGTGTAGGTGCGGATGTCCGGATGGTTTAGGATCAGCTCCCGGGACATGAGGGCAATGTCGTAGGCCGAGGTGTGGTGGCCCTCAGCGGGCAGGCCGGTGCAGTTTTGAAAGACTGTATCAGCCATACCCAGTTCCGCCGCCCGGGCGTTCATTTTTTCCACAAAGGCGTTCTCGCTCCCGGCCAGGTACTCGGCCATAGCCACCGAGGCGTCGTTGCCTGAGGCCACGGCGATGGCCTTGAGCATGTCGTGGACGGAGAACTGCTCCCCCTCCTCCATGTACACCTGGGAGCCACCCATCCCGGCGGCGTGGGCCGACACGGGGACCATGGTTTCCAGGGTGATAGCCCCGCTGTCCAGGGCCTCCATGGTGAGGAGCATGGTCATGACCTTGGTGACGCTGGCGGGCTCCAGTTTCTCGTGGGAATTTTCCTCATAGAGGACCTCTCCGGTGGTCTTTTCCATCAGGAGGACGGCCTTGGCGTTGGTCTCCGGACCTGCCGCCGACACGGGCAGGAGGAGAAAACAGGATGTGAGGAGCAAAAGCAGGGCAACTTTCTTCATGGCAGGAAACCTCCCGAAATGTTCTTCTGGAGGATATGCACGGTGGGGAGACAGTATGACCAAAGTGGGAGCACACTGGAAGGTTTACAATCCCCCAGTCTTTTGCCTGTGGCAAAATCCAGCCCCCTTTGCACAAGGGGGCCTTGAGGTTTCGTGCTCGCCTCAGCCTCCCTTGTGCAAAGGGAGGTGGCTCGCCGTCAGGCGAGACGGAGGGATTGTAAACCCAAAGGGTTGTACTTGCTTATGTATTATGCCCCACCCCATTTGCTTTTCCCCACCACCTATGATATCCTATAAAAAACAACCCACGGGAGGGACCCGCCATGACAGAATCCCAACAGAAACAAGCTGCCCGCCAATTCATTGCCGACTGGACCGGCCGGGGCGACGAGAAGCAGGACACCCAGACCTTCTGGCTGAACCTGCTCCAAAACGTCTTCGGTGTGGAAGAGCCCCACAAGTTCATCTCCTTCGAGATGCCTGTGAAGCTCAGCCACACCAGCTTTATTGACGGCTACATCCCTGCCACCCGGGTCCTCATCGAGCAGAAGGGCCAGGACATCAACCTGAATAAAGGATACAAGCAGTCCGACGGTTCCTTTTTGAAGCCCTTCCAGCAGGCCCGGCGGTATGCGGGCTACC
>JAFZEB010000048.1 GCA_017560855.1 Ruminiclostridium sp. | reverse complement strand
TGATGGCCCCGATGTGCTGGAAGGGGAGGAGGATGAAGAGGGCCTTGCCCAGGACGTACCGGGTGTCCACGGTGCCCAGCTCGGCATTGCGGCTGTCCGAGGAGGCGTTCCGGTTGTCGCCCATGACGAAGATGGAGCCCTCGGGCACCACCCAGTAGGTCCCCTGCTCGTTGGCCATGGCGGGGGTGTACATGGGTTCTCCCAGGTAGGGTTCGTCCAAGGGTTCCCCGTCCACGTAGACGGTGGAGGTGTTGTAGTCGATCTCCACGGTCTGGCCTCCGGTGGCGATAACACGCTTGACGATGGGGCCGGTGATGCTGGCGAAATCCTTGTGGAGGACCACCACATCACCCTGTTCCGGCGTATAGCCTGCACACTGGAGCAGGAGCATATCCCCGTGTTCCAGCGTGGGGAACATGGAGGAGCCGTCCACGCCGATGATACGGCCGAAGAAGGTAAAGACCACGATGAGGATGAGCAGGGCGGCGGTGAGGGCCTGGAGCCACCCGTAGCAGTCGGCGGCCAGGGTAGGTTTTTCCTTGGGCTGTTCTGTATTTTCCTTGCCCTCCTGGATCTCTTCGGGAGAGGTATGTTCAGACATAAAAGAACCTCCTTTGGTTCAAAGGGTAACTTCTATTATACCCGCCTTTCTCGCCCTTGGCAACCATTACTTATCCAAGCATCTGCCCTTCCCGGCTCTGGCAGGTGAAGAGGAGGATCTGACGGGTCTGGGCCAGCTCCCGGATGACACCCAGGGCCAGGGCCAGACGCTGGTCGTCAAAGGTCAGGAAGGCATCGTCCAGGATCAGGGGACAGGCGTCAGGCTGGGGCAGGAGCAGGTCGGCCAGAGCCAGACGAAGGGCCAGGTAGAGCTGGTCGGCGGTGCCTTGGCTCAGGTAGGACAGGGGGCGGTCTGCCAGACTGCCGCCCTCCCGGACGGTCACCTCCAGGTCCCGGGTCAGGGAGACTTGGGTGTACTGACCGTCGGTCAACCGGGAGAAGTAGTCTCCGGCCCGCTGACTCAGCTGGGGAGACAGCCGGGACTGAAGCTGGCTGTCTGCCTCCTGCAGGGCCTCCAGGGCAACCTCCAGAGCGGCGTAGTCGGTCTCTGCGGCCATATGATCCTCTTGAAGCTGGTCCAGACGGGCATCCACCCACAGGGGGTCACCCTGGGCGGCGAGCTGGCCCTGGACCCGTGCCAGCTCCTGGCGCAGGGCCTGGAGATCGTCCTGGCAGGCCTGGGCCTGAGGGGAAAGGAGGGGGCCGCCCTGAAGGGTCAGGGCATCCAGCAGCTGACGGGCGTGGTCCCGCTGGCGGTAGGCGTCATCCAGGTCTCTCTGGCGGACGGAATCCTGTCGGTAGAAGTCGTCGATCTTCTCCTGAAGCTTTCGGATGGAGCGTTTGGCCCGCAGGTCGGAAAGTCCTTTTAAGATCAGGAAGAAGACCACCAACAACCACAGGCCAGCCACGATGGCGGCCAGGAAGAGGAAGGGGATCATGGGCACGCTCAGGGGGAAGTCGGGGAAGAGGGGTTCGATGTAGCGGGGGATGGCGTAGAGACCGGCGCAGACCAGGGTCAGCAGGACAGCCAGGAGGGTGAAGCCGGTCATGAGCCGTTTGCGGCTGCGGACGGTGGCCCGAATATCTTCGGCCTCCTCCTGCCACTCCTCAGGGTCGTCGGCCAGGGAATCCAGTTCGTGTTCCAGACTCTGGATTCTGGCCTGGGCGGCATCCAGGGCGGATTGGGCCTCGTTCTGCCGTTGGCGGGCCTCTTCGGTTCTGGCCTGGGCAGACTGGGACAGATCGGCCTGCCACTGGGCGGCCTCTTCCTCCAGCTGCTGGGCATCCTGGGTGAGGCGGTCCAGCTCCTGCCGGAGGGAAACGGTCTCCCGCTGGGTGGCCTGCAGGTCAGCCATCTCCTGTTCCATCTGGGGGATCAGACCGGACTTGTGGAACCGGCGCTTTCTCTGCCAGGCCCGGAGGGTGCTGTCGGCTTCGGAGAAGGAGATCTCCTCCTGGCCGGAGGACACCAGAGCGGCGATGCGCTTTTCCAGCTCCTGGTCGTGGCTGACGGCCAGATTGGTCTGGCGGAGGTAGACCGAGCGGTCAAAGACCTCCCGGCTGACCCCGGTGAGGGTCTCGCCCAGATTTTCTCCGGTGAGGTCGGGAACGGGCTGACCGGTGGCTTGATACTTGGCGGAAAAGTCCCCCATAGGGACACCGCTGACAGAGGTTCGGCGAATTTCGATGATCTCCCCCTGGTGTTCGCACAGGAGGAGACCCTCCATGGGCTTGCCGTTCCAGGGGCGGTAGCGGTTCTTGTCGGCGGGAAGGCCCTTTTTGTCCCGCTGGCGGGTGTCCAGACCGTAGAGCATGGTTCGCAGGAAGGCGCACCAGGTGGACTTGCCCTTGCCGTTGGGCAGGGTGATGAGGGTGAGGCCCGGGTCAAAGGTCAGGGTCTCGTTGTCCAGACAGCCAAAGGTGGCGGTGAGCTGCAGCAGTTTCATTTGGGTTCCTCCCTTCCTTCCAGAGCGGCCAGACCGAAGCGGACGGCCCGCTCCAGGAAAGCTCGTTCCTCGGGGGATGCCTCTGCGATTTTCTGGGCCATGGACCCCAGGAAGAGGCCGGTGAGGGTGTCCTCCTCCTTCCGGGCCCACAGGGACTGGGGGAGGGTGGTCTCATCCTTGAGGGTCACGCTGTAAGCGTGGGGGGCGGCCAGGGTGGTGAGAGCGGCCAGGTCCAGGTCTTCCTGCCGTTCGCCGGTCAGGCTGATGCGCAGGATGTCTTGGGAATCAGACTGGGTCAGGAAGGTCCTCAGGGCGTTCTCCGGGTCCTGCCCGGTGATGTCCAGGTCCACCTGACGGTACTGTCGGTGGGCCAGAGGAAGAAAGTCCAGTTCGCAGGCGAAGCCGTCGGTGCGGCCCAGGTAGATGCCCTTTTCCCCGGTCTCGTCAAAGCCTCTGCCCTCGGGGCAGCCCGGCCAGGCGTAGTAAGTACTGCCGACCATTTGAATGCCGCTGGCGGCATGATGATGACCCAGAGCCAGGTAGTCCAGGCCGCAGCGGTCGATCTCCTCCTGGGTGATGGGGCCATACCGGCTGAAGGGGGTGGACGTATCCCCGTGGAAGCAGCCGAAGGAGATCAGCCCTTCGTCCTTGGCCTGAAGGTCCAGGAGGGGGCTGTCCACCCGGTGGGGGGAGAGGAAGGCGCTACCGTAGACCACGGCTCCCAGGTGGGGGAGTTCCACCCGCTCCGGGTAGGGAGAGGAGAAGATGTGGACATGGCTGGGCCAGGTGAGGCGGGCGTAGGGAGAGGATGGGGTGTAGGGGTCGTGGTTGCCCGGGGAGATGAAGACCTGGGCCTCCAGGCCCTCCAGGGTCTCCTGGAGAAGTTCCAGGGTCTCAGGCCGGACCCGCTGGCTGTCGAAGAGGTCCCCGGCCAGGAAGATGATCTGGGCCTGGGTCTCTTTGGCGGTGTCGGCCAGACGGGTCAGGAGTTGGCGCTGTTCCTGCCGCCGTTCCGCTGCCTGGTCCGGAGACAAGGCGTGGAAGGGGGAGTCCAGATGGAAGTCTGCGCCATGGAGAAAGGTAATCATAGGAACCTCCTTTCGGGGGTCATTCGGTGATGTCGCAGCGGGTCACGCTGACGCAGCGGCGGGTGTCGGTGTCGATGGTGAAGAGGACGGCGTTGAGCTTGGCGGGGCCCTTGGCGGCCTCGTACTTTCGGGGGAGCTGGCCCAGGAACCGGGCGATGGAGCTCTCGGGTACCACACCCAGAATGGACTGGGAAGGGCCGGTCATGCCCAGGTCGGTGATAAAGCCGGTGCCCTTGGGGAGGACCTGGCCGTCGGCGGTGGGCACGTGGGTGTGGGTTCCCCACACCGCCTGGACCCGTCCGTCCAGATACCAGCCCAGGGCGCCCTTCTCGCTGGTGGCCTCGGCGTGGAAGTCCACCAGGACCACATCGGCCTGGGCCAGCTCGTCCTTCAGAAGCTGGTCGGCCAGGGTGAAGGGGGAGGACAGGTGACAGTCCAGCTCAAACCGGCCCATGAGGTTCACCACGGCGATGCGCAGGCCCTGAGGACCGTCGTAGATGCCAAAGCCCCGGCCGGGCAGGTTAGGGGCGTAGTTGGCCGGCCGGAGGATGTAGGGGTTGTCCTCCAGGTAGTCAGTGATCTGGAGCTTGCCCCAGGTGTGGTTGCCCAGAGTGATGACGTCGGCTCCGGCATCAAAGATCTCCTCAGCATGGCGGGGGAGCAGGCCAATGCCGGCGGCGTTTTCGCCGTTGACCACGGTGAAGTGGACCTTGTGCTGTTTTTTTAAGGCGCGCAGGTGACGGTGGAGGCAGTCCAGCCCCACCTCGGAGGCCACGTCACCCACGGCAAGTACATTCAGTAACATAGAAAATCCCTCCTGGGAAATAAACTGCTTCTATTATATTCCATTTCATAGGGAACCGAAAGGGAAAACCGAATCTTTTACAAAAAATTTGAAAAAAGTCCTCTGGATCTCTCCAGAGGACTTTTCGTGCTCTTTTGGGTTTTACTTGGCGTATTCCACGATCTTGACTTCCCGCAGCAGATGCACTTTGATCTGACCGGGGTATTCCAGCTCGTTCTCGATACGCTTTGCGATATCCCGGGCCAGCAGGATCATTTCGTCCTCGCTGACCACCTCGGGCTTGACGATGATACGGACCTCGCGGCCGGCCTGGATGGCGAAGGACTTATCCACACCACGGAAGGAAGAGGTGACTTCCTCCAGCTTTTCCAGTCTCTTGATGTAGTTCTCCAGATTCTCGCGTCGGGCGCCGGGACGGGCGGCGGAGATGGCGTCGGCTGCCTGGACCAGGCAGGCGATGACGGTCTGGGGTTCCACATCGTTGTGGTGGGCGTGGATGGCATGGACAACGTCCTTGCTCTCCTTATACTTGCGGGCCAGCTCCACACCGATGGTGACGTGGGAGCCTTCCACTTCGTGGTCCACAGCCTTGCCCAGGTCGTGGAGGAGGCCGGCCCGCTTGGCGGTGGCCACGTCCTCGCCGATCTCGGCAGCCATGAGGCCGGCCAGCTGGGCCACCTCGATGGAGTGGTTGTAGACATTCTGTCCGTAACTGGTGCGGTACTTCATGCGGCCGATGAGCTTGATGAGCTCGGGGTGCAGGCCCATGACGTTGGTCTCCAGCACAGCGCGCTCGCCTTCCGCCTTGATGGTGGCGTCCACCTCACGCTTGGCGATCTCCACCATTTCCTCAATGCGGGCGGGGTGGATGCGGCCGTCCAGAATGAGCTTCTCCAGCGCCAGTCGGGCGATCTCACGGCGGACGGGATCGAAGCAGGACACGGTGATGGCCTCGGGGGTATCGTCGATGATGAGGTCAACGCCGGTCATAGTCTCCAGCGTGCGGATGTTGCGGCCCTCACGGCCAATAATGCGGCCCTTCATCTCATCGTTGGGCAGGGGCACCACGGACACGGTGGCTTCTGCCACATGGTCGGCGGCACAGCGCTGAATGGCCAGCGCCAGCTGCTCACGGGCATA
>JAFZEB010000047.1 GCA_017560855.1 Ruminiclostridium sp. | reverse complement strand
GCCAGCGGCGCCGGCGGCCAGCACGTCAACAAGACCTCCTCTGCTGTCCGTCTGATCCACATCCCCACCGGCGTTGTGGTCGCCTGCCAGACCGAGCGCAGCCAGTTCCAGAACAAGGACAACTGCATGAAGATGCTCCGCGCTAAGCTGGTGGAACTGCAGATGCAGGAAAAGGCAGAGAAGATCTCCGACCTGAAGGGCGTGCAGCTGAAGATCGAATGGGGCAGCCAGATCCGCTCCTATGTCTTCATGCCCTACACCCTGGTCAAGGATACCCGCACTGCTTATGAGACCAGCAACGTCAACGCTGTCATGGACGGCGAGATCGACGGCTTCATCAACGCCTACCTGACCGCACAGGCCACCGGCGTTTGGGCCACCAAGTAAACGATGTTCTATTCAAATCACCCATTGGGACCTCCCGATGGGTGATTGTTTTTTTGCACTTTTCTTCTTGACTTTCCAGCTTTTTGGTGTTAAAGTTGAGAAGCAATAAAGAGCACCATTGATTGGAGGTCATAGTATGAAACTGGCTCTTTTGATCGTATACTTTGCCGTGATGATCGGCATTGGTATCTATTGCCGCAAGCAGGCCACTGACGTGAGTGGATTTGTCCTGGGCGGCCGTTCTGTAGGTCCCTGGCTCACCGCCTTCGCTTACGGTACCTCCTATTTCTCCGCTGTGGTGTTCATCGGTTACGCTGGTCAGTTTGGCTGGAAGTACGGCATCGCTGCTACCTGGGCAGGCATTGGCAACGCCCTCATCGGTTCTCTGCTGGCCTGGGTCATCCTGGGTCGACGGACACGCATCATGACCCAACACTTCAACTCCGCCACCATGCCTCAGTTCTTTGAAAAGCGGTTTGAGAGCACTGGGCTGAAGATCGGCGCTTCCATTATCATCTTTATCTTCCTGATCCCCTACACCGCTTCCCTGTTCAACGGTCTGTCCCGCCTCTTCGGCATGGCCTTCCACATGGACTACACCATCTGCATCATCCTCATGGGTGTGCTGACCGGTATCTACGTCATTGCCGGCGGCTACATGGCCACTGCCATCAATGACTTCATTCAGGGCTGCATCATGCTGGTGGGCATTGTTGTGGTCATCGCCGCCGTGCTGAACAGCCAGGGCGGGTTTATGGAAGCTCTGCGGGGTATGGCAGAGGTCTCTGATCCCACCGTGGCCAACGGCGAGGTTCCCGGCGTGTTCGCCTCCTTCTTTGGTCCCGATCCTGTGAATCTGCTGGGCGTGGTCATCCTCACCTCTCTGGGCACCTGGGGCCTGCCCCAGATGGTCCAGAAGTTCTACGCCATCAAGTCTGAGGATGCCATCAAGAAAGGCACCATCATCTCCACCCTCTTCGCCCTGGTGGTTGCAGGCGGCTGTTACTTCCTGGGTGGCTTCGGCCGACTCTTCTCCGACCAGATCGACATTGCTGCCGAGGGCTATGACGCCGTCATTCCCACCATGCTGTCCGGTCTGCCCGAGCTTCTCATTGCCGTGGTGGTCATTCTGGTCCTGTCGGCCTCTATGTCTACCCTGTCCTCCCTGGTCATCGCCTCCTCCTCTACCCTCACCATGGACCTGCTCCGGGAAAAGGTCAAGGGTGTGAAGAAGATGAACGAATTTGAGCTTGTCTTCGTTATGCGGCTCTTCATCGTGGTCTTCGTGGTGATTTCCATGGTCATCGCCATCGTCCAGTACAAGCAGTCCATCAGCTTTATCGCACAGCTCATGGGCGTGTCCTGGGGTGCGCTGGCTGGTGCATTCCTAGCTCCCTTCCTGTACGGCCTGTATTGGAAGAAGACCACCAAGGCTGCCTGTTGGGTCTCCTTTGTCTTCGGCGCAGGCGTTATGATCCTGAACATGGTGGCAAAGCCCCTGTTCCCCGTGCTCCTTCAGTCCCCCATTAACTGCGGTGCCTTCGTGATGCTGGCCGGCCTGGTCATCGTTCCCGTGGTAAGTCGCTTTACCAGAAAGCCCGACCAGAAGATGGTGAAAGAAGCCTTCGCCTGCTACGATAAGACTGCTCCCGTCAAGCAGAGAACCGCTCTTCACGATTGATTTCTCACACCATGTGTTTTCTTTCTCCTAACGAAAAATCACCGTCCATTCGGGCGGTGATTTTTCTGTCTCTTTACTTTTTAGCTATGACGATTGGCTGATAGAAGCCAGTCTCTTCCGGGAACTTCCAAACCACCTCCCGGCAGCCGTGGGCCAGAAGAAGGTCAGTCAATTCCTCACGGCGGACAGCTCGCAGAGCACAGTCAAACTTGCTGACAGTGGGTGCCCCCTGGTCGTCGATGATGTACTGGGTCAGGTGGTAAACATCTCCTTCCCAATCCCAAGTCTGGAAGGAGACCCGCTGCCCCTTCTGGGTCTTATGGATATAAGGGGGTGAGTAGGTGGGTTTCTCCTCGGGCAGGGCATCGTAGTCCCGGAAGCTGGAGACAAACAAGCCACCGGAGCGAATACGACTGGTAATACTCTGAATGGCGGTATCCATGTCAGCTCTGGTGAGCATATGGGCCAAAGGATTGTCCATGGCGATGACAACATCGAACTGCTCGGAGAAGACCTCTTCCAGCGCAGTGAAATCCGCATGTTCAAAGCGAATGGTCACCTTGTTTTCTTCGGCGCGCTGTGCGGCTTCTGCCAGTTCGGCGTCACTGATATCCGAAGAGGTCAGGGAATAGCCCAGAGCCGCCAGGCCAATGGACTGGGTGCCGATGCCGCAGGCGCAGTCCAGAATCCGGGCTGTTTGGTCGATACCATAGTCTCGGAAGATCTTATCTAAAATCTCAGCCTGCTCCCGGGTGGCAGCCTGCCAGTCCAGAAAGAGCTTATCGTAGTCGGCGGCCATGTTGTCATAAAAGTTCTGGGTGATGTTCATAAGGACCCTCCCTCTATAGGATAACACCGCAGAGGGGTTCCTCTGCGGTGTTTGAAGTCTTTGTATCAGCCCTGCTGACCCAAAGAGAAGGCGACCTTGTTCAACTCCAGGACCTTAGCGGGGACGTTGGCCTCCAGGGATGCCTGCCATGCTTCCTGAGGAATGTCAGGGAAGTACTTGGACAGACGACCCATGAGGACCATGTTGACGGCCTTGGTGGAACCGGCCTGTTCGGCCAGGGCCAGACAGTCCATAGCATCCACCTGGATGCCCTTGGCCTGCATCTTCTCCACCAGGTTCTCGGGGTACTTGGCCAGACCGGCGATGACGGGCATGGGTTCCATCTTCTGGGTGTTGGTGACCACACGACCGGTAGGCTTTAAGTACTCGATCCAGCGGGCAGCCTCCAGAAGTTCGAAGGAGACGATATAGTCGGCCTCACCCTTGTCGATGATGGGAGAGTAGACCTTCTCACCAAAACGGACATAGGTGACCACGCTGCCGCCTCTCTGGCTCATGCCGTGGACCTCAGAGACCTTCACGTCGTAGCCCTGCTGAACCAGCAGGTGGCCCAGCATCTTGGAGGCCAGCAGGGAACCCTGGCCGCCCACGCCGACGATCATAATATTCACAGTTTCCATGGTAGTTCCTCCTTACACGATGAGGGCGTCACGGTGGCACATCTGCATGCACACCTGGCAGCCCACGCACTGGGTCTTGTCGATCTCCACCTTGCCGCCCTTGGGCAGGGACAGGGCGGGACAGCCGATCTTCATGCACAGGCCGCAGCCATTGCACTTGTCCAGGTCCACCTTCAGAGGGGGCAGCTTCTGGACGTCCTTGAGCATGACGCAGGGACGGCGGGTGATGATGATGGAGGGCTCCTCAGCAGCCAGCTCCTCCTTCAGGACCTTGTCCATCTCCTTGAGCTGGTTGGGGTCCACCACACGAACCCGGTCAAAGCCAACGGCCTTGCACAGGGCCTCCAGGTCGATTTTCCGGGCAGGAGTGCCGCGGAGGGTCTTGCCGGTGGTTGGGTTCTGCTGGTGACCGGTCATGCCGGTGATGGAGTTATCCAGGATGATGACGGTAGAGTTGCTGCCGTTGTAAGCGATATCTGCAATGCCGGTGATACCGGAGTGAGCAAAGGTGGAGTCACCGATGACAGCCACGCTGTGCTTCTCGTGCTCTTCCCCGCCGGCAATGTTAAAGCCGTGGAGACCGGAGCAGGAAGCGCCCATGCAGACGTTCAGGTCCAGGGCGTTCAGGGGAGGCATCACACCCAGGGTATAGCAGCCGATGTCGCCGTAGACCATGCACTTGTTCTTGGACAGGGTGTAGAATACGCCTCGGTGGGGGCAGCCGGCGCACATGACGGGAGGACGGCCGGGGATCTCATCCTCCAGCTTGACCGTCTCCTTGGAATCACGGCCCACAAACTGCGCGATGCGGCCCTGGGTGAGCTCGTCCACCAGGGGAATGATCTCCTTGCCGGTGACCTCCACACCGATTTGACGGCAATGGTTCTCGATGATGGGTTCCAGCTCCTCGATGACCAGGACCTTATCCACCTTGGATGCAAAGTCCTTGATCTTCTCCACAGGCATGGGCCAGGACAGGCCCAGCTTCAGGACACTGGCCTTCTCGCCAAAGACCTCACGGACGTACTGGTAGCTGGTGGAGGAGGTGATGATACCCAGGGTGGTGTCCTCCCCCATCTCCAT